>DAOVNN010000074.1 GCA_030630165.1 Candidatus Krumholzibacteriota bacterium | reverse complement strand
TGCGGACGAGTTCCATGAAAATCCCAAGATCGTTCTCAAGATCGGTCTGGGTGCCGTCGAAGTAGAAGTTCCTGATCGGTATGTTCTCGAAATCAGCGCTGACCCTCGGGTAGACCGCCTCGGAGACGATACCGTTCATGCAGGTGAACGGGCTTATGTCGATGATACCGTCCGCGCCCTTCTCGTACATGTATATCGACTTACCGACACTCAGGACCATCTCACCGTGCGAGCCCTCCACGGGGAGGTACGGCGCGGCCAGGTCAAGTACCTCCTGCACGTCGTGGGGCTCCTCGACGCCGACGAACTCGCCGTGCAGCGGCGCGAGCAGTTTTCTCTCGTACCCGTGCTGTACGCGGTTCTTTATAAATGCGCCGAGCATGCTCATCGAAAAGGTCTTGCCGAGCCTCTTGAGGTTCCTGACATTATCGCTGTCGGTGTAGTGGATCCATTCGGTGATGTCGGAGAGCCACGCCTGGGCGCCGAACGGCTCGAGGCGCCTGATCAGATCCTCGTTGCTGAATGTGCTGAGGCGGCAGAAGATCTCGCCCACCACTCCGACGAGCATGACGTCGCGGCTCCAGTCGGCCGGCACGGCACGGAAAAAGTCGCGCGCCCCCTCCATCGCTCCTGCGAGAGAGTTGAGTTTTCTTTTGAGCGGCTCTGAGCTGTCGGAAAGGGTGTCGCAGAAAAGTTTAAGCGATTTCGCGTGCGCTTCGTCGGCGGCTCCCGCTTCAGTCTCGTACGGCCTGTAGATGTGAAGCATCTTGCGGAGGGCGTCGCTCGCTACGAGTCCCCACCAGCCGAGCTTGAGGCCGGCGGAGGCATTCTCGCCGAGGCTCGCATACCCGTCGGCGCTCGTCGGCGAGACGATCATGACCTCGCCGTGACCCATCTCTTCCATCACCGACTGCGTGAAGGGCGAGTACTGCCCGAAACGGCAGGGGCCGCCGGCGGTCGGCATGAAGAAGGCGACCTTCGATGGGTCAAATCCCGGCTGCTCTATGACGCGCAGAAGGTTGCCGATCGTAACGCGCGCGGGAAGGCACTCGTCGCCTGATGTGCACTTGCCGGCCAGTTCGTATGTCCTCTCGTCACCTTCAGGCGTCGGCTGCGAATCTATCCCGAGGTACCTGAAGGCTGCAGCGAATGCTTCTGATCCTCCGGAAGACATTCTCGGGACGTAGAGGGTTCTTCCTTCGAGGGGGTTTCCCTTGTTTTCCACCATCTGAGGACTCCTTTGCTGTCGAGATAGGCCTCGCAGCGTGTCATGATGCCGGCGTCATTGCCGTGCGCGTCGAATTGCAGCGTAAGATAGGGGCGGACCGCCGCCTTGCCCGTGAAATGCTTCACGTACGAGTCGGGGCCGCACTTGAAATTCGTGATATATATCAGGTGCAGGTTCTCCCTCTGTGCAGCATAGCGAGCCGCCTGGAGGATCTTCCTGCCGTAGTTCCAGAACATGTTCGGACCGATGTCACGGATGCCTATCCCCTCGAGATCGACGAAGAATATCGGGATCACGTTGGCGCCGTAGTAGTCCCTCAGCTTGCCGGGGACGTTGAGGTTGACCTCACGATCTACGATATTGTAGGGACGCCCGACGAGGATGATTCCCTGCTCGCCCGTCTCATCGAGGGTCCTGAGAGCCTTCGCACCCGTCGTGCGTACCGCCTCGCGGAACATGTCCTGGGCGATGTACGCAGTCTTCACTGCCTTCTTGTGGAGCTTCCTGCCGATCCCGAACCTGGCGGCAAAACCGCGCAGCTCCTTCTCGACATACTTCTCACCCTCTCTGAAGTGGACGAGCGGCGCAGAGATGAAATCCTCCCGGCCGCGCAGCGAGGGCATGCTCCTGATAACGAAGGGCAGTGTCTGACCCCATGGGCAGACGTATGAGTTGATCTCGGGGATGTCGGTCTCCGCGTCGATCACGTTCGGTACGAGGATGCTGTCGAGCCCTTCCTCCTCGAGGAGCGACTCAACGTGGCCGTGCGCCACCTGGATCGGGAAGCACGGCTCGGAGACAACAGCCTCGACGCCCTGGTGGACTATTTTCTTGTTCGTCGCCTTCGATGTAACGACCTCGATCCCCATCGCCCGCAGGTAGGTGCCCCAGAAGGGATAGCGGTCGAAAAAGTACATCGCGCGCGGGTACCCTATACGGTATTTGCCTGTCGCGGCGGGCATCTCGAGCCCCGCGGCGGCGGCCGCCTCGGGCAGCCAGTCGCGCTCGAGAAGCTCGTCATATACCGCCATGAGATCCGCGATGACGGGCTTCTTGGGCACCTTGGCCCGCTTGCGGTACTTGTCGCTGCACTTGTCTCCCCAGTAGGTGCGTTCCCCTTCAACGGTGAATTCCTGGATGTCGCAGAAGTTCGTGCACCCCTTGCAGGTGAACTCGCGGATGCTGTAGTCGATGTTCTCTATCTCGTAACCCCGGAAGGTCGTCTGCAGCCCCAGGGAAATTACCTTGTCTTTCGCCAGCAGAGCTGCCCCGACGGCGCCGATGACGCCGTTGTGCGGCGGGACGATGATCTCGCGCCCGACTATTTCGCTGAAGGCAGCGGCGACGGCGTCATTATATGCCGTTCCGCCCTGGAAGAAGATCACGTTGCCGATACGCCGGCCGCGAACGACCCTGTTGAGGTAGTTCTGCACGACCGAGTAGGCCAGCCCCGCTATGATGTCGTCCTTCCCCGCCCCGCGCTTCATGTAGGCCGAGACGTCCTGCTCCATGTATACGGTGCACCGCTCGCCGAGACGGAGCGGCTTGTCAGAGGCGAACGCCTTCTCGGCGAACTCGCCTATGATATTTATGTCGAGCTTCTCCGCCTGCTCCTCGAGAAACGAGCCGGTGCCGGCGGCGCAGGCCTCGTTCATCGTAAAGTCGGTGACGATCCCGTCGTCTATCCTGATATATTTCGAATCCTGTCCGCCGATCTCGAATATCGTATCGACCTTCTTGTGAAGGAGCGTGTCGCTGATAAATGTCGCGCCCGTTTTGTGGGCGGTGATCTCGTCGTTGATCGTGTCGGCGCCTATCAACTCGCCGACGAGCTCCCTGCCCGAACCTGTCGAGCCGACGCCCCTGATGCGGACCTTGTCGCCGAGCTCGTCGCGGAGCTCATGGAGCCCGTTACCTACGACCTCGATCGGGCGGGCCTGTGTGCGCAGGTAAATCTCCTTTATCATGTCGCCGTTGTCGTCGACGAGTACGAGGTTGGTGCTCACCGACCCGATGTCGACGCCGAGGTAGGCGTTGACCGGAAGCGTCTTTCCCTCGAAGGAGTATTCCTTCACGCGGTCGCGCAGGAAGCTGACCTTGTCGCGGGTCAGCACCTTCCACGACGGAAACGACTTACCACCCAACACACCGCCGTTTTCGAGGATGCGGAGGAACTCACCCTCGTCGAAGAGGTCGCCGTTGCCCGCGGCGATGATCGCCGCGCCGATAGCGCCGGCAAAGACACCCTCCTCGGGGACGAAGAAGTCGTCCTCGCTCAGCTCGAAGACCTCCCGCACCGCGCTCGCGACGCCCCTGTTGAGGGCAACTCCGCCGATAAAGGCGGTCCTGCCCTTCACGTCCTTGCCCTTGACGATATTGCTCTTGAAGTTCCTTGCCACCGCCTCGCACAACCCCTTGAGGACCTCTTCGGGCTTGTAACCCTTCTGCTGGGCGTGGATCATGTCCGACTTGGCGAATACGCTGCAGCGGCCGGCGATCTTCGGCGAGCGGTCCGTGCCGAGAACGAGGTCTCCGACCTCTTCTATCCCGAACTGCAGCCTGCTCGACTGCTGGTCCATGAACGATCCGGTGCCGGCGGCGCAGTCGCCGTTCGTCTCGTAGTCTACGATCCCGGTGACGCCCTCCTCGCATGCAACGCGGATGAACTTCGAGTTCTCGCCGCCCATCTCGAATATGTTCTCGACATCGGGGTATATCCGCCCGATTCCGGTGGCAGCTGCTTTGAACTCGTTCTCTACGGGAATGCCGAGGCTCTCGCCGACGAGCTTGCCGGATGATCCGGTTATGACAACGCTCTTCAGTTCACCCGGTTCAAGCAGTCCGGTCAATTCGCGGAGCTGATCGACTACCGCGTCGAGAGGCTTGCCCTGGATGCGGCAGTAACCGGAAACGGCCACGGCCTTCTCAGGCTCGGGCGCGTAGTCGAAGACGCTGCGGACCGCGTCGCCCGAGGCGGTGATCTGTTTCAGTCGCTCAGCGGCCCCGAAGAGGGCGCACTTCGTGCTGACCGTTCCGACGTCTATTCCGATTGTGATTCCCATTCAATGATCCTTCCGTACACTCAGCAGCCCGCCGACGGGCCGCGCCATATGAGAGAAGCAAAAGATGTCTTATTCGTTAATCAGGCCCCGTTATCAGACAGGGTAAATTGTACTGTGACAGGGGGTTGCTACAACCTCAAAACAGCGAACGGTCGAATTTCATGGGTGAAACGCACCATATCGAGGCCGAACGGCAGGGAGGTTTTAAAGCAATGCACAGACCTTCCTGGCAATGCCCCTTGACAATATCCGAGTCATTGATATAATTACCTATAGTTATGATATTCTATAGGTGTTACTATCATGGTCAAAAAGAACGAAAATCACAAGACTTCGAGATTCGAACGGGCTACGAATGTCTTCAGAAAGCATGGCGGCATCCTCCGCACGAACCAGATCCTTCGCGAGGGCATCCACCCGAATACTCTCTATACGATGCGGGATTCGGGCAGCCTCGTGACTGTAAGCCGCGGAGTATATCGTCTTTCTGAGAACTCTCCTCTGAGTAGTCCAGATCTGGTAACAGTATCCATTCGGGTGCCCGCCGGAGTAATATGTCTCATCTCGTCTCTTTCATTCCACGAGCTCACCACTCAGATACCACACGAAGTGCACGTTGCACTCCCGAAAGGCGCCGAGGAACCGAGGATCGATCATCCACCGGTCAGGACATACCGCTTTTCAGCCGAAACTTTTGCAGATGGTGTGGAAACTCATAAACTCGACGACATAGATGTGCGGATATACAATCCGGAAAAGACTCTTGCCGACTGCTTCAAATTTCGAAACAGGATCGGTCTCGACACAGCTATTGAGGCTCTGCGCCTTTATCGCAATCTTGGCGATGTAAAGGTGAACGATCTTATGCGGTATTCATCGATCTGCCGGGTGGAGAAGATCATCAGGCCTTATCTCGAGGCAATCCTCTGATGCCGCGGGAGATCAGAAACCTCGCCGTTTCGGTGCATCAACAACTACTCGACAAGGCCAGGGAAACAGACCGGCCCTTCAACGAGCTCCTGCAGCATTTTGCGATAGAAAGATTTATCTACAGGCTTTCAAAAAGCACTCACGCGATTCGCTGAGATTTCCGCTTCTATTAGAAAATTTCTCGGGCCTGTCTCATCTGCAATTACAAGCGACAAACCATTTAGAAAGATCTGGAAAGCAGCCGGTCCCTGGCAATAAAACATGACCCCCCGAATGTCCTCTATTAAGGACGAGAATTACCCTGCGGACTCCAGAATGTGTCCACTTACGCGGACATGGCGGGTTGTGTATCTTGCTGTAATATTAGCAGATATCCCACTTATTCGTTTCCGGTACGAGGTATGCAGTAACATATGACCGAGTCGCCAATAGGGGCGGCCGAAACAGGAGGTGTCTCATGAAGAAGTTGCGAATGAGCCTGATGGCTTCCGGCCTGGCGCTCGCAGTCGTGACAGGGTTCATGACGGATGCCCGCGCGGGTTTCCGAGTCGCTGCAACCTTTCACACTCCCAACGTGAGGATACACGCGAGCAACGATCCCTCCTGTTACTACCGTATCGACCAGGACAGGCGCATCCCGGCCCGCAGGTACATGAGGTACGAGATCACGAGACGGGACAGGATGATCGCGCGACGCATGACCTGGTACACCGGCGTACGGTATGGAGAACTGCTCCGGCTCAGGCGCCACGGATACAACTGGTTCGAGATAGGACGCTGGCTGCACATGCCCCGTCCGGTTATCCGCGCCGCGATGCACCGGAAGAGCTGGAACAGGTTCCTCAACGAGGAGCGGAGACACGCGAAGCGCCATGGCAAGCGCAAACACAGAGTGACCTATTATGACGGACGCGAATATAGAGGAAGATAACTACCCGGAAGGCCGACCAGCCTGCGACGAAAGCGGGGGCCGGGAGAAATCCCGGTCCCCGCTTTATTTTGTTTTCGAAGGATACCAGCCTCAGTCGTATGCCAGCCGTGTCTCCTGGTCAGCGAGGAGATCCTGGAGATCTTCCCTTGCGGCCATCGTCGGCCAGGTTCCCAGGTCCTCGTGGATGAGATTGTATTTCTCAGGTATCGGATGGGTGCCGACGACTACTTCCATCCCGAACTTGCGCGGGATAAACTCCCGGAAATAATCGAGGCGGGGACACGGAGGGTATCCCACTACAAGGCCTGTGGCGAGATGCACCACATCCGCTCCGTTCTTCTTCATCTCTTCAGGGGCATACTCCACATTGCCCCCGGGGCATCCCCCGCATGTCGTGTACCCGACAAGCTCGACCTCTTCATCGGCGTACCGGGCAAATCCTCCCTCGCGCTCGCGAAGCGACCGCAGGCACTTACCCCCGGCGCACGTGTGGTAACGATCGCAGATGATGATTCCTATCTTTTTCATCGCGCCCCCTGTTCTGACTGTCATTCCAGCGGATGCTTCATGAACTTGCCGACGGCCGTTGCGCATACCACGCCGTTCTGCAGAAGTTCCGCTCCCAGAATATAAACCAGGCTGCGTGTATCTTTCAACCAGGCTCGTATCGTCGCGGTCAGGCCGATCTGGACCGGATGATGAAAGCGGACCTGCAGATCGGCAGTCACCGCGATCAGGCCTCGTGAAAGCAGGCAGTTTGTCATTGCGCCATCAAGAAGCGAAGAGATCACACCCCCATGCAATAATCCAGCATATCCGGTGAATGCCTCGTCGCAGGGGAAAACCCCTTCTACCCCGCCCATGGAGTCGTCTCTGAATTCCACGCCCAGCCCGTGTCCATTGTCGGGGCTGCACACCCAGCAATGAGGGTGTGACCGCACCGGGGAAGATTCATCCCTATCATCCGGAGTGTTCATGATCTTCTCCTTCTCAGTGTTTGTCATCATTCTTCCCGTTCACTGCCAGGCCGGCAACCTGGTGCTCGACCTGGCGCCAGACGGCGGTAATCGATTGCGCTGCCTCGCTGTCGGGGGCGAACTCGACCAGGCTGAGCCCGGCGATCTGCGCATCGTTCACCAGGGGCTCGTAAGGGATCCGGCCGACTACGGGAACACCGCGCTCCCTGCAGGACTCTTCGATCTGCAGGCTGAGGGGCGGGCTGAGGTCGAACTTATTGATGCAGACGAGGGGCGGTACTCCAAAGTGATCGGCAAGATCGAGCACCCTCTGCAGATCGTGCAGTCCGGAAAGGCTCGGCTCGGTCACCAGCAGAGTGAGATCAGCGCCCGTCAGAGCCGCTGTCACGGGACAGCCTATTCCCGGCGGACCGTCGATAAGGATCAGATCGGCCCCCGATCGCTGCGCGGCCAGCCGCGCCTGCTCCCGGACCAGGCTGACGAGTTTGCCGGAATTCTCGGCGCCCACACCCAGCTCGGCATGCACCAGTGGACCAAACCGCGTCTGCGAGAAGCTCCATTCACCGCACTGCGAGTCGGGAAAGTCGATGGCGTCGACCGGACAGAAATGAACGCATACGCCGCAGCCCTCGCATGCGACAGGATCGACCCGAAAGGTCGGCCCGTTGACCTCGTCATCGATCCTGTCGATGGACGAGAACTGACACAGGGAGTGGCACTCCCCGCATCCTGTGCAGTCTTCTTCCCGGATATGGGCAATATGGCCGGCGATGAAAGGTGTGGTCTCTTGTTTCTGCGGAGTGAGGACGAGGTGCAGGTTGGCCGCGTCGACGTCGCAGTCCGCCATGACGAAATCCCTGGCCAGGGCCGCCATGCTTGCCACCACGCTTGTCTTGCCCGTGCCGCCCTTGCCGCTGCATACGACGAGTTCTGTCATGATGTAACCTCCCGCGCCCGCAGTGCCTGGAAAAGATCCGTCATCGAGGCAGCCACATCGGCGTCCACATCTATGGCCAGCGCTCCTTCAGCGCAGGCTTCTGCCACTCCGCGCCGGAACGGTATCCTGACCAGTATCTCGATACCCTCACGAGCGCAGTACTGATCGATCATGTCATGGCCGGGGATATCCCTGTTGATCACTACGCCGAACGGCTGGCCCAGGACCCGGGCCAGCTTCACGGCCAGGTCAAGGTCGTGCATCCCGAATGGCGTGGGCTCGGTGACCAGAACCACGAAATCCACATCCCGCAGCGTCTCGACCACGGGGCAGGTCGTCCCCGGCGGCGAATCGAGGATCGCCCAGGGTGAGCCGGCGGACTTCTCCTTCACCACCTGGATCACAGGCGGCACGACTGTTTCCCCGACCCGCAGCAGCCCCTGACTGAAGGACATCGAGTGAGCGGTTCCCGATCCCACTTCCCCCAGGATCCGCTCGCCCTTCGCGATGGCTCCGGTGGGGCAGACAAGCCAGCACCCTGAACAGCTGTGACAGAGGTCGCCGAAGACTATCGTGCTGTCGGGCAGACTTGCTATCGCGTTGAATTCACAGATCTCGGCGCATTTGCCGCAATGATCGCATTTCTCCTGATCCACTACGGGGAAAGGGACCTTTACCGGTCCGGCCTCTTTGATATCAGGATTCAGAAAGATGTGGGCGTTTGGTTCCTCGACGTCGCAATCGCACAGGTGAACCGCCTGGCCCGCCCGTACGGCAGTGATCGCCAGATTGACGGCAACGGTCGTCTTCCCCGTCCCGCCCTTGCCGCTTGCCACTGCTATCCGCATGATTTCGCCTCCATGGTCAATGCCGCTGCGGACTGTCGGGGCCGTTGAGCAATTCGAGTTCGTTCTGCCGCCACGCCTGCACAGCCTCCTGAACCGTCCCCTTTATTCCGGAGTATATCTTAATGCTCGCCGCGGACAGCACCTCGAAGGCTTTGGGGCCGCAGGCACCGGTCAACAGGATCTCCGCCCCGCTGTTCACTACGTTCTGGGCCGCCTGGACTCCCGCTCCCTGGGAAGCTTCGACCTGATCCGCGTTATCCAGCACCTTGAATTCTTCGCTATCGGTATCGAAAAGGATGAAATACCTCGCTCGGCCGAATCGGGGATCGACCGCGTCTGCCGGATCCATGCCCTGAGAAGTGATGATCAGTTTCATGATAGCCTCCTGTTCCTGACAAAGTAAAAATTCTGGATTTGACAAACCTCGGTTATGAGTATATACTCATAACCAGGAAAAGTCAAACAGGAGTTTTCAATGCCGCGACCACCGAAACCACGCGCCGTGCGACACGATCCCGCGGTCGTCTATTTCAAGCCTGCCGGAGTACCGATGAGGGTGCTCGAAGAGGTAGCCCTCGGGCTCGACGAGCTCGAGGCGATCCGGCTGGCGGATGTGGAAGGACTGTCACACGAAGAAATCGGCAAGATGATGAATGTCTCGCGCGCGACGGCCGGACGCATCCTGGCAGAGGCCCGCCGCAAGACCGCACTGGCGCTGGTATACGGCCTGGCGATCCGGGTCGAGGGCGGCACGATCGAAACGATCGAAACGATCGACGTCGAGGACCGGGACCGCAAGTAATCGCGGACCAGAATCTTCATCGCTTCAAGAAGGTATCTCCGATCCGGACCCCGTCAGTGAGGGGGCGGTATATATGCTGCAGGTATTCAATCACGCTATCGGCATCACCGGCTTCGTCTTCGTTATGATGCTGGTGATCGAATACGTCAACGTCTTTACCAGAGGATTGCTTAGTAAAAAACTGGCCAGGAACCGATTGGGCCAGTATGCCGTTGCCGCAATGCTCGGCGCGACACCCGGCTGTCTGGGCGCATTTATGGTTGTGGGCATGTATTCCCACCGGATGCTGACCGTTGGCGCGGTGGTTACCGCCATGATCGCAACCAGCGGTGACGAGGCGTTCCTGATGTTCGCCATGATCCCGCGACAGGCGGTCATTCTCAGCATCGTGCTGCTTGTCATCGGGATTTTAGCCGGAATGCTCACGGACACCTTTGTCCGAAAGCAGGACGAGGGTTGCGTCAGCCTCCAGGTGCACGATGAAGAGCGGTGCAGATGTTTCTCTCACGGAACCATCCTCCGCCAGTGGAGGGAGTTGACACCGTTTCGCGGCGTGCTGCTGATAATCCTGATCATCTTTATCATCGCCATATCCACCGGCCAGGTCGGCCCCGCTCAATGGAACTGGATCAGGGTGACCCTTCTATCCC
>DAOVNN010000314.1 GCA_030630165.1 Candidatus Krumholzibacteriota bacterium | reverse complement strand
CTCGAATCGGGGGCGGTCCTGCTTTATCAGAAGAATATAGTCTCACCGACAACGGCGTTCGGCGCGTGGATAAGGAACGGCTCCCGCGACGAGGGAGCAGACCAGCGCGGGATGTCGCATGTCCTCGAGCATATGGTATTCAGGGGCACGCCGTCGAGGAGCGGCCTTGATATCGCGCTCGACCTCGAGTCGATAGGCGGTCAGTGGGACGCCTTCACCAGCAAGGAAGCGGTCTGCTATCACGGGAGAACGCTCGATGAGCACTTCCCCAGGCTCGCCGACGTCTTCTCCGACATCATCCTCAATCCCCTCATCGAGCCTCCGGCACTGAGAACCGAGCTGAAGGTAATAAGAGAGGAGATCAGGAGCGTCAATGATTCCCCGGAAGAGGAAGTGTACGAACTCTTCTTCAAGGG
Organism: Candidatus Krumholzibacteriota bacterium; assembly: GCA_030630165.1. Lineage (GTDB taxonomy): Bacteria > Krumholzibacteriota > Krumholzibacteriia > Krumholzibacteriales > Krumholzibacteriaceae > JAUWCL01. Next base: position 3,057 of record DAOVNN010000314.1, on the reverse strand, counting down.
GCTCTTCAACGGGAGTCAGCTCGGACATCCCGTTGCAGGCACCCTCAAGGACATCTCCAGGATAAACCGTGACAGCCTGATAGCGTTTCACAGGAAGACCTATACGGCGGCGAACACAGTCTTCGCCTATATTGGCACTCTTTCCCCCGGAAAGGTCGCACGGATACTGGACAAAAGATTTACCTTCCCGCTCAAGGGGAGGCGCCCGGGGCAGAGGCGCGACAGATTCGCGCCGGCCGTGTCGAGATCCGCGCGCAGGAGCGGGTGGAACCAGTACCATGCCTGTATCGGGGCGCGGACCGTTCACGCAGGTCACCCTTTGAGGTTCGCGGTGATGCTTCTCTCCGGAATCGTAGGCGGCGGTGTCTCATCGAGACTCTTCCAGGCCCTGAGGGAGAAGGCCGGCCTTGCATATTCGGTATTCTCCAACGTCAATTTCTGGAGCGACACGGGCGCGTTTTCGGTATACTTCTGCGTCGACCCGAGAAATCTGCAGCCGGCTCTGAATATCTTCGAGGGAGAGATGGACAAGCTCCGCGGCGGCGTTGTCACCGCGGAAGAACTTGAAAGCGCCAAGGCACAGCTGAAGGGATCGATCATCTTCGGCCTCGAAAGCTCGGAAACGAGGTTGTTCAGGCTCTTCCACGAGGAGTGCTACGTCGGCAGTTTCAGGAGGATCGAGGATGTGCTGCGGGACATAGACGAGGTGGATGCCGCAATGGTCGCCGCGGCGGCGGAGGAACTTCTCGCGCCGGACCGGCTCATCCGGGCGACATGCGGACCGGACGGCGTGTCCGGAAGGAAGACGCGTAGATGAACAGTGGATCGAAGGGCAATATGCCTGTCACAATTGAGATCAGATATCTTCCCCATTATGAAGGATTGCCTTCCCTGTCCCGCATGACCGATGGATCGAGCGGATTCGACCTCCATGCGGCCTGCGACGGCGACATCGTAATCGAGCTGGGCAGGGTGGTCCTCATTCCCGGTGGATTCGAGATGGCCGTCCCACGGGGATATGAGGTGCAGGTGAGGCCCCGAAGCGGGCTTGCTCTCAACAGCAGGATCGGGCTGCTCAACAGCCCCGGCACTATCGACAGTGACTACCGCGGTGAAGTAGGTGTGATCCTCTTCAACTTCGGCGATGCGGCTTTTACAGTGAGCAGGGGGGACCGGATCGCGCAGATGGTCGTATGCTCCCTGCCTGAAACGGAGCTCGTCGAGACTGACGTTCTTGACGGCACGGAGCGTGGTCCCGGCGGATTCGGCCATACGGGCAGGGGACAGAGATGACGGCTGTTTTCCAGGCGTCGGCACTCATCATCCTCGCCGTCGCCGCTCTCTACGCCTTCTGGCGGAGCAGGTGGGGGTATCCCGGCCCTGAGGTCCCCGGCGTTCTCACATACCACAAGATAGTCGATTTCGAGTTCGGCGGAACATGGATCAGCCCACGCCGGTTCGAAAAACATATCGTATCCCTGATCGACTCGGGATACACTTTTATCGACGAGGGAACATTCCTCGAGACGATAGAAGGGACAAGGCCGGCCGGGGAAAAGGAGATCCTCCTCACATTCGACGACGGGTACGAATGTGTCGCACAGAGCGCCGCACCGGTGCTCGAGCGCCTGGGGGTACCCGCGCTGGTCTTTCTCGTCTCCCGGTTCGCCGGTGAGGAAAACAGCTGGGAACTCGGCCTGCCCGGGAGGAAAGCGCGGCACATGGACTGGGAGACGGTCAACGCGCTCCGCTCCCTGAATTTTTCGTTCGGTTCACACTGCGAGAGCCACCTGCCGCTGACCCGCATGACCCGTGAAGAGGCGCTCGGCGAGATGGTCCGCTCGAAGGAAGAGATAGAGAGGCGCACTGGGACGGAGGTCCTCAGCCTTTCCTATCCCTTTGGAAGAACGGATCCGGAGACAGCCCTGCTCGCCGCGGAAGCGGGATACAGCGCCGCTTTCACCCTCTATCCATCCGGCACAGCGGCGGAGACGGACCGGTTCCGGCTCAGGCGCGAGGGTGTCTGGGTGATCGACACTCCTGCTTCGACAAGAGTAAAGCTGTCCCGCGGAGGGCTGTTCTGGCTCGAGGATATCAAGGGACGGATGATAAACGCTGTCGCTGACCTGACGCCGCTTCTCAAGAAAAAATAATATGAACGGGGATCAGTTGCGTGCGAGGGTGTAGTTGCGTCCGCTGTTTCCCATCCTGTACACGATGCCGGACTGGTGGACCTTCGAGATCGTGTCGCGGGTGACAAACTTCCTTACGGCGAGGATCTCCAGCGTAAAGGGATAGGTACCCTTGACGGCGAAGTATTCCTCGAGCCCTTCGCTCACAGTGGCTTCGAGCCGTCTCAGTTGGAATTCCTCAAGATCGCCCGACAGCATACCTCCACCCGAAACGGACGCTGCATGGGAATCGCCCGAGAAGGCCTCGGCGGTCCATCCCGGTGGAAGCAGGGTGGGTACGACATATTCGCCGACGACGAAACAGGCGATGAGCATGAAGACGACGGAGAGGGTCGGCACGACCTTCTTCCCGCTCTTCGCTTTTTTTTCCAGGACCTCTTCCTCGACTTCCTCGGCGACGGGGTTGGTGTCCTTCGTGATCTCGAGAAGCTCCTTCTCGAGTAGCAGCTTGAGTGCCTCGTAGGTGTTGAATCTCGCCATGCGGGTGTGCGCCATCAGTTCGGATATGCTCGTCTCTTCGGAGAGCATGTTGTAGAGGGTCTCTTCGTTCTTTTCGAGGCGGGCGTCGCTGCCCTGCGGGGCGGGAAGGCGGTGTACGACCATCTCGTCTGACGGGAATATCCTCTTCATCTCGGGCAGCTCGTCGATCCGTCTCATGCTTTCCATCAGGAGACCCTCGACCTTGATCGCCGTGAAGGTACTGACGCCGACAAGTACACTGCTGCCACTGACAAACTTGTAGTAGCTCTTCGGCCAGGAAAGCACCTCCTGGACCGTCTCGTATATCTGTTCGGTGAATATTGTGTTCAGTTCATCGTCCGAGAAATACTTCTCCTGGAGCAGGAGGTCGGTAAGGTCCATACCT
>DAOVNN010000262.1 GCA_030630165.1 Candidatus Krumholzibacteriota bacterium | reverse complement strand
TTGACGCCCTTGTGGGGATCCATGCGGAAGAAGTCCTTAACGAACTTTTTCACCGCGGGGATCCTCGTCGAACCGCCGACCAGGATGACTTCGTCCATGTCATCCACCTTGAGCTGTGCATCCTCGAGCGCCTGTTTGCAGGGCTCGAGAGTTCTCTGCACGAGGGGATGGATCAGCTTCTCCATCTCGGCCCGGGTCAGGACCATATCGAGATGCTTCGGACCCTCCTCATCGGCGCAGATGAACGGCAGGTTTATATTCGTCTCGTGGACCGTACTGAGCTCGCACTTCGCCTTCTCCCCCGCTTCCCTGATCCTCTGCATGGCCATCTTGTCCTCGGCCAGGTCCACTCCGTCTGTTTCCTTGAAATTAGCCACTATGAAGTCGACGATGACCCGGTCGAAGTCGTCGCCGCCGAGCATCGTGTCGCCATTGGTCGACTTGACCTGATATACGCCTTCACTCAGCTCGAGTATCGAAATATCGAAGGTGCCGCCGCCGAGATCGTAGATGGCTATCTTGCCCTTCTTCTCCTTGTCGAGTCCGTAGGCAAGCGCTGCAGCCGTCGGTTCGTTGACTATCCTCTTCACTTCGAGGCCCGCGATCTTACCCGCGTCCTTCGTCGCCTGGCGCTGGCCATCGTTGAAATAGGCCGGAACAGTGATGACAGCCTCTGTGACCTCTTCGCCGAGATACTCCTCCGCGAATGTCTTGATCGCGCGCAGCATCATAGCCGATATCTCCTGCGTACGATAACTGCGGTCCTTCAGGTCGACGAGTATCTCGTCGTTCTTGCCGCTCTTGATCTCGTAGGTCACCTGCATGGTCTCTTCCTCGGCCTCGGAGAACCTTCTGCCGATGAAACGCTTGATACTGTATATCGTGTTGTCGGGATTGGTCACCTGCTGCCGCTTTGCCAGCTGTCCGACGAGTCTCTCGTTATTCTTCGCCAGAGCGATGACCGAAGGGGTGGTCCTTCCACCCTCGGCGTTGGGAATGATCACCGGCTCGTTTCCCTCGATTACAGCGACGCACGAGTTTGTCGTTCCGAGATCGATACCAATTACCTTACCCATTTTCTTGTCCTCTTTCCGGCGGCGCCAGGCCCCTGTTACTTGCTGCCCTTCGAGACAACGACTTTGGCCGGCCTGATCACCTGGTCATTCAACAGATATCCTTTTAAGACCACTTCAGCGACGAATCCGGACTCGATATTTTCGCTGTGCATCTCGGCTACCGCCTCATGATACTGCGGATCGAACGGCTTTCCGGCCGACTCGATCTCGCTGAGTCCGTTGCGCTTGAGCAGGTCGAGGAGGGATGAATGAATAAGCACGATGCCACCCTTGAAATGTTCAAACGAGTCCCCCGAGTGTTCAAACGCCCTGTCAAGGTCGTCGAGAACGCCGAGAATCTCCGCGAGAAGTCCGGCATTCGCTTGATTTTTAAGCAAATCCCATTCCCGACTGGTCCTCTTCTTGTAGTTTTCGAACTCCGCCGCCAGCCGCATCAGCCTATCTTCTTTTAATACAACAATTTTTTCCGTTTCTACGAGTCTATCGCGGAGCTTCTGAAGCATCTCGTTCTTGCGTGCAAGATGCTCGGCTATATCAGCTTCAGACGCTTTTTTGGACTTTTTCCTGGCGGTATCCTTGACTTTCGGTTTTTTCTCCGGTTTTTGCTCCGTTTCGGAGTCCGGATTCGTCAGCCATTCCGGGTCTTCGGTTCCGGCTATTTCCGGGGTCTCGGCTTCCTGTTCGGACCCTTCCTCTTCATCGACATCGTCATGCAGTATCTCGATGTCGTCGGGATCCACAGTGTCCTTTACCTCCACCTTGCGGGCAGATCCGGCATCTCCGGTCTTTTTACCTTCGCTGCTCAAGGGATATTCCTTCCGTTTACGATCTCCATCCCCTCCTGCGTTTTTATAACTATCCTATTACCTGTCAAAGCTCTATCAGTTCCCGGGCCATCCCGTCGAGCAGCGCCATGACCGACCTGTAGCTCATCCTCGTCGGGCCGAGCACTCCAAGCAGTCCCTCACACCTTCCGGCAGGTATCGCCCTCGTCACGACCGAGAGATCCTTCAGCTCCTCGATCTCGTTCTCCTCACCTATCGTCACCATCACTCCGCGCCCGATGCGGTTTTTCATTACCCTCAGCATCAGACTCTTCTCTCCCATGAGTGTGACGAGAGCGCGCAGGATGCGAGGGTCCTGCAGCTCCGGCATATTCTCAGTACCGTCCGTTTTTCTCAGATAGTACTCAAGGTCGTAAGTGCCCCCGAACAGAAAATCCGATTCTCCCGCGACGATGCCGGCTATCTCCCTGTCCGGCCCCGTGAACTCTCTCGCGCATCCTGTAAGCCGGGTGGCCGCCTCGACGAGAGGGCAGCCTGCGATTCTCTCATTTATGATCTGAACGGCCCTGTCGACGACACGCGGCATATACCTGCGGTCCATCTCGACCTCGGCCATCCTCTCTCTTCCGTCTTCTGTGCGCAGTATGACCAGCGCCCTGTTGCTCTCACGCTGGATCATCTCGAGCCTGCCGACTCTGCCGCCCGGGCCGAATACGCCCACCATGAGTCCGACACAGTTTGTAAGCTCGCTGATCAGCCGCGATGTGATCGTCATCACCCCTCGCATGTCACCCCGGTCGCGTCCCATCCTCGACTTGAGTTGATCGATGACACGTCTCGCTGGGCGCCCGATCCTCCCGATCTCATCCACGTACAGGCGGTATCCCGCGTCGCTCGGCACCCTCCCCGCTGAAACATGAGGTTTGTACAGCAGGCCCCGGGATTCGAGGCGATGAAGGATTGCACGGATATTTGCCGAACTGGACTGAAGCCGGTATCTTTTCTTCAGCATCTTCGAGCTGACCGGTTTTCCCGTCTCGACAAATAAATCCACTACGCTGCGCAACATCCCTGATTCTACGGGAGTTACATCATTTCTGGCCGTCATTTCTGGCACTCTCCATGTAGGACTGCTAACATCATGCCATAATGTAGGGTCTGGGCGCCTCTTTGTCAAGCACGGCAACCACCTGTAATTAAAGCATATCGCCACCCAAAGGCCACATCCCTGTTGCGGTCCGGCAATGGCGTCCCGCAACCTTATGCTTCTAAAAGTTGCAAATATGATGCCCTCGGGAAGGATTATTGCTGATTATTGTGGGAAACCGCCCGGAATCATACGGATCATCTGATCAGGTCGCCGATCCTGGTGACCCGCACCCAGGGCCACTGTTTCTGGACCGAGAAATATATGAACAGAGCCTTGCCCATGACATATTTCCTGTCCAGCATGCCCCATTCACGGGAATCGGAGCTGTTGTCCCTGTTGTCGCCCATCACGAAGATGTGCCCCTTCGGGACCGTCCTGGGGCCATAGTTGCTCAGCACCCTGCCGCCCCGGATGTGCTTCGTGTAACTCTCCTCCATCACCACGCCATCGATCTTGAGGACCTTGCCCCTCACCTCCACGGTCTGTCCCTCTACAGCTACGCATCTCTTGATGTAATCGGTCTTTCCGTCCCTGGGATACTTGAAGATGATGATGTCGCCCGGTTTCGGATCCTTGAAGGCAGGAAGCCTGTAGTCGACCAGGGGGACCCTGGCTCCGTATATGAACTTCGACGCGAAGAGGAAATCGCCCTTCAGGAGGGTATCCTCCATTGACTCGGAAGGAATATGGTAACTCTGGACGATGAGCGCCCGGACTATCAGCGCGAGAACCACCGCCGTGACGACTATCTCTACATATTCACGAAACTTCGACTTCCGCGGAGCTTCCTTCTTCCTGTCGCTTCTGTTGGGCTTCTCTGACATCCAGTCCTCCGGTCGATCACTGCTATCAAATTACGTATACGGTCCGGCCCCGTCTATGTTCCACGGGACATAATGCAACATACCTGTCTAGAAATCAACAACTACGGCGAGCCCCGTACCCCCGCCCGTGCGAGCGGTCTCGACACGGAAGCGCATGTCGTGCAGATGTGCGTCGACGTAGGCGTCGAGCATTACCAGGAGAACAACCGCCGAGGTCCACCACACCCAGTCTATCGTCCTCTCCTTGTATTCTTCGTACCAGGCGTTGGCATTCCGCCAGTAGGGGTTTAGACACGTCTGGTCATCTCCGCATGGAACGTACTGGTCGTAGCTGTCTCTCTCCTTGAGTGAATCGTTCGCATTTCTCCAGTTGGTAACGATGTTCATCATATAGTACGTCTAGAGTCCGAGTGCGGTTACGGCCTTGAAAGGTTTCTCGTTGTAGATCTGGCCGAGTCCGGGAAAGGCGAGGGCGCACAGCATGGCGGTCCT
>DAOVNN010000260.1 GCA_030630165.1 Candidatus Krumholzibacteriota bacterium | reverse complement strand
GCTCCGCCCCTCTGATAACGTGGGTAATACCCATATGCCCGTCATCGACCGAGACTGCGAAGTTGTATGTCGGCATCCCGTTCGAACGCATTATGACGAAGTCGCCGACCATATCGGGCGGGAACTCGACCGTTCCCCGCGCCATATCCTCTACCGTTCTGGTCTCGTCGCTGTCGACGAGGAACCTCACGCTCTCCGGCAGGCCCGCATCTCTCTTCTGCTGCCGATGCTCTTCGTCGAGCTCCCTGCATGTGCCGTCGTACCTCGGGGGAAGACCCCCTGCCTTCGCCGCCTCGCGCTTCGCCGTCAGCTCGTCGTCGGTGCAGAAGCAGGGGTAGGCTTTTCCGGTCTCAACGAGTTTTTCCGCATAATCCCCATAGATCTTCCTTCGCTCCGACTGACGGTAGGGGCCGTGTCCGCCATCCTTCCCGGGTCCTTCGTCCCAGTCCAGCCCGAGCCACGCGATGTCGTCGAGCAGGCCCTGTTCGAGCTTCGCACTCGACCTCTCGAGGTCGGTATCCTCTATCCGCAATATGAAGGCCCCCGATTCGTGCCTGGCAAAGAGCCAGTTGAAAAGGGCCGTCCTCGCTCCGCCTATGTGCAGGAGCCCGGTGGGGCTGGGAGCAAATCTCACTCTTATATCAGACAAATCTCAATACCTTTCGTCAGTCCTTCTTCTCGAGCAGGACGACGGCTCTCGCCGCTATGGCGCGCTTCTCGCCGACCGGCCCCAGACCCTCTCCCCGCGTCGCCTTTACCGAGATCCTGCCGGGATCCGTTCCCGCTGCCGCAGCCATCGCCGCGGCCATCGCCTCAGCATGGGGAGAGATCGCAGGCTGCTCGGCGTGTACGATGCAGTCGGCGTTGACCAGCCTGTATCCCTTCTCCGCCGCCATCGCAGCCACTCTCTCGAGAAGAACGAGACTGTCGATATCCTTGAACTCATCCGTCTCAGGGAAGTGCCGGCCGAGATCGCCCTCACCGATCGCCCCGAGGATCGCGTCGCACAGGGCATGTACAAGCGCGTCGGCATCGGAGTGCCCCGAGAGGCCCATCTCATGATCAAGACGCACCCCGCCCAGCACGAGGGGTCTGCCCTCGACGAGCGCATGTATGTCGTATCCTATTCCTACTCTCATGACCCCGTAATATCGAGCTTCGTTCCCGAGAGGAAGCTCGTCACTATCTCAATGTCGTCCTTTACCGTTACCTTTACGTTCCATCTCTCGCCGTCGACCACCTTGACGGGCATGCCGGCGGCAAGCACGAGAGAGCTCTCATCGGTCATCTTCTGCTCCGACCCTTCAGCAGCCTCGAAGGCCTTCCGCAGGACATCGGTCCTGAATCCCTGCGGTGTCTGTATACCAACGACCTTGTCTCTCGAAACGATCGCGTCGAGCTCTTCCCCCCTCAGTCTCCCGAGGGTGTCGGTCATGTGAAGGGCAGGCACTGCCGCGCCGGTCTCGCGGACGCCCGCGACCACTCTCTCTATCAAAGCAGGCGACACAAACGGTCTCGCCGCATCGTGCACGAGGATTATATCCGCGGCTCCTGCCTCTTTGAGCCCTATCGCGACCGATTCCTTTCTCGTCTCTCCGCCTGCCGTCACCGTCGCTTCGATACCGGTGAAGTTTGCGGCGAGGTCCTGCTCCGCCTGCTCCTCCCATCCCTCGGGGACCATCACCACGAAGCGCGTTATCCCGCCCCAGGCGCTGAGATTCTTGAGCGACCTGACAAGAAGGGTCAGTCCCTCGACCGAATGGAACGTCTTCGGCGTCTCCCGCCCGAACCTCTTGCCTTTCCCCGCCGCGGCGACGAGGCATACGATCTTCTCGTCAGTCATCAGTTCATGTCTCCTTCTAGAATACCTCGATCTTGAGATACTTCTTCGGATTTGCCTTTATATCGGTGACAAGTTCGTCGAGGCCGGTGATGGCCGCTTCGAGCCTGTGCAGCAGCTCCTTGTCGTTGAGCAGCGTTCCCATCGTATTGTCGGTACTGTTGAGCCTGTCTGTCACATTCTTCAGAGCGACAGTCAGCTCTCCCAGGCTTTCGGCGAGTGCGGGCATCTTCTTCGTCGCCATGTCGAGATTGACGATGATGCTGTCAAACTTCGCCTCGTTGCGCGCCATCATCGCGTCTGCCCTGACAGCGGACGAACTGAAAGCGGCTGCTCCTCTCTTGAGATCAGGTGAGAGATCCTGGATCACGATCGTAATCTGCTCGCTCGCGTCGGCGAGGTTCTTCAGGGTCTCGGCGATCTCCTCACCCCTGAGCACCAGTGCTATCTCCCTGATGTCGGCAGTGAGCCAGTGCAGGTCCTCCATCACCTTGCCCATCGACGAGAGCGCTTCAGACATCCCCGGATCGTAGACACCCTCGATCATCGAACCGGGCTCCATCAGCACCTCGGACTGGCCGACGATGATAGTCACAATCCTTTCACCCATGATCCCCTGTGTCTGAAGGACTACCTTCGAGTCCTCGGGGATCTTCGTCTCGATATCGATAGACATTGATACGATCACATCGCTCTCGCGGAGATTGACCCTGGTGACCTCGCCCTTCTCGACGCCGTTCACGTTTACGGCGTCGCCCGAGCTCACGCCTCCCACCATCGGGAAGACCGCGTGCACCTCGTACCACTCCCCGCGCAGCTTGAATCCCTCGAGCCACATCATCCCCACTGTGAACCCGAGTATCGCGATGAAGACCGTGAATCCGACTTTCAGCTCGAGCGCTTTGTATTCCATCTACCTCTCCTGAAATTCCTATACAGCCCTGACGGGGCCCTCGGCGCGCCCCTCGATAAACTGTCTTACGATCTCGTTGTCCGTTTCTTTAGTCTCTTCCGGCGTCCCGGAATATATGATCTTCCCCTCGTGCAGCATCGTCATCCTGTCAGCGACCCTGTATGCGCTGTTGATGTCGTGCGTCACGATGACAGAGGTTATGTCCAGCTCGTGCTGCAGGTCCCTTATCAGGCTGTTGATGACGTCGGCCATTATCGGATCGAGTCCCGTGGTCGGCTCGTCATATAGCACGACCTGCGGCTCCATAACGATGGCTCTCGCCAGGCCGACCCTCTTCTTCATACCGCCGCTCAGCTCCGAAGGGTAGCTGTCAAAGACGTCGGTGAGACCGATGAGTTTGAGCTTCTCGAGCACTATCTCCCTTATCTCCTCGTCCGACATGTCCCCGTGCTTCGCCAGAGGCAGGCCGACATTCTCGCCGACCGTCATCGAATCGAAAAGTGCCGCGCCCTGAAAAAGCATACCAAAGTGCTTTCTCATATCAAAAAGCTTTCGCCTGCTGAACCCCGTTATATCCTCGCCCTCGAACATGATCGCTCCGTGGTCCGGGCTTATCAGCCCGGTGATATGCTTCAGAAGGACGCTCTTTCCGCACCCGCTCCGCCCGAGGATGACAAGCGATTCGCACGAGGCGATATCGAGCTCGATGCCGGTGAGCACCTCCTGCGGGCCGAACCGCTTGTGGAGGTCCCTGATGCTGATTACCGCTCCTGCGCAGTTATCGTTCAAAACCGCTCCATCTCCGATCAATCGGCCCCGAAAATAACATTGAATATCAGGAATGCGAGCAGGTAGTTCGCGACGAGGATGAGCAGACATGACGAGACGACAGCCTTCATCGTCGATATACCGACTCCTTCAGCCCCACCCTTCGTCCTGAATCCGTTGTAGCACCCCATGAGCGCGATTATAAAACCAAAGACGAACGTCTTGAGAAGCCCGCCGACTACATCCTGGTACTTGAAGAACATCGTCAGTCCGCTCTCGAAGGTATTATAGCTGATGCCGACGGCGATCTTGGCGACAACCATCCCGCCCAGGATCGCGAGGAAGTCGGCGAAGACGGTCAGCACGGGGAGCATCAGCGTCGCGGCGACGAGTCTCGGCAGGACGAGATACTCGACCGGGTCGATCGCGATCATCTCCATTGCATCTATCTGTTCGGTGACCTTCATCGTTCCGACCTCGGCGGCAATCGCCGCGCTGACACGCCCCCCGACGACGAGAGCGGTGAGCACCGGTCCGACCTCGAGCGTGACCGATTTGCCGACCACGGCACCGAGGAATGTCAGCGGAACGTATCCCTGGAACTGGTAGGCCGCCTGCACCGATGTGACCGCCCCGACAAAGAGGGAGGTGACCACTACGAGGGGGATCGAGCCGATGCCGATCTTCTCCATCTGGATGAGAATATTGCCTAAGTTTCTGAAGAGCCTCGGGGTAAGCCGGAACACGCGCCAGAGCAGGAGGCATATGCCTCCTATCTCCTCGATGAATCCGAGGAAGAACCTTCCCAGTATCGCAAAGATCCTCAAATTGCGCCTCCGGTCAGAACACCCCGTCCGGCT
>DAOVNN010000322.1 GCA_030630165.1 Candidatus Krumholzibacteriota bacterium | reverse complement strand
GTTATCCAGGTCACGCTTGTCGATTCGATACTCGTCGGGTCGAGTCCGGCCGACATCGCCTTCGATCCTTCCGGGTCAGGGATGACGATAATCACGAACGCGGGCGACCAGACGGTGACGATACTCAACGCATCGTCGGTGCCTGCCGGTCCTCTCTCGGCCGATATCATCGTTGATCCGCAGACCTTCAAGTTCGATTCAAGGGGACGTTTCGTCACGGGATACATCGAGCTCCCGTCGGCCTATTTCCCGGCGGAGATAGATATTGCCACGGTGATGCTCAACGATGTGCTTCCCGCCATTCCCGACAAGTGGGAGATATCGGACAAGGACCTCGATGGTATCGACGAGCTGATCGTCAAGTTCGACAGGGCTCTCTTCCAGGCCGTGATACCGGAAGGAGAGTACGTGCCTGTAACGCTCTCCGGTCTCGCCAGGGGAAGGGCGTTCGAGGGTACCGATACGATACGGACCATCAGGCCGACTGTCACCTACCCCACGGCATGCGTTATCCAGCCCGGTCAGCCGGTTACGGTCACCTGGATATCTCCCGAAGGGTATGAGATCGACGAGGTCGACGTATACTGGACTCCCGACGACGGGGAGACATGGAACGCGATCGCCGAGAAGATAGCCGACAACGGGTATACCCTCTGGATCGCGCCCTCGAGCGAATATGACCATTGCAGGGTGGCGGTAGCCCTCTATCAGGACGGCGATATTCTCGGGGTCGGACTGAGCCCCGAGCCGTTCATCATCACCTTCCCGGTCGCTGTCGCGATATCGAGGTTCCATGGTGAGGCGGACGAGGACGGAGTCGTGCTGAAGTGGGAGACCTCGTCCGAGGTCAACACGACAGGGTTCAACCTCCTGCGTTCAGAGGAGGAGGATGGCGAATACGACCTCGTTACGAAGGAGTATGTGCCGGCGAAGGGTCTCGCTTCGGGAGCTGAATATGAATACAGCGACGAAGAGGTCTCTATCAATACGACCTACTGGTACGTGCTCAAGGAGGTCTCGGGCGAGGACTCGAAGTTCGTCTTCGGGCCGTACAAGATCATAGTCAAGGCGCCTTTCGCTCTTGCGCAGAACACGCCCAACCCGTTCAATCCGGTAACGACGATCAAGTTCACCGTACCGGAGGACAGCGACGTCAACCTGAGCGTATACGATGTGGCCGGTCGCAGGGTGAAGACGCTCGTCAAGGGCCATCACAAGGCCGACTTCTATCGGGTGACGTGGGACGGCACAAACAATAACGGCAGCAGGGTGGCAAGCGGCGTCTATTTCTACCGGCTCATGGCCGGCAAGAATGTGATGTCGAAGAAGATGGTGCTGCTGAGATGAAATAACCCGGAAACGGGCTGCAGTCAGGGGCCGGAATCTGGTTTCTTCCTCGGAGGAGTCTGTTCCGGCCTCCGTCTATAGAGCGCCGACGCTCTCGAGGAGTCTTCTGACTTCGTCGTTGTCGGGGATTATCTCGAGAGATCTGCGCCACCATGTCTCCGCGCTCGCGTCGCCCATATCGGCGGCGGCTATCCCCCTGTTCTTGAAAAGGTATGCCTTCAGCTCATCAGGATACGGCGTAGAGTCGAATCGTGCCAGAGCGTTGTCGAGCACCTCGGATGCTTCCTTCGGACGATTCATATTGATCAGCAGACTACCGAGGTTGTTGTAGGCCGGCATGAAAGCGGGGTCGGCGTCGATCGCCGCCCGCAGGTTGATTTCCGCTCCTTCGAGATCGTCCTTTTCCCATTTGACCGTACCCATGTTGTAGAGAGCCTCGGTGTAGCCTGGATCCCTCTTCAGGGCTTCACCGAGGAGGGAGTCGGCCTCGTCGAAGTTTCCCTCGTTCAGCTCGATTATCGCGAGGTTGTTCCAGGGGATCTCCCATTGCGAATCGGATATTATCGCGTTCCTGTATTCGAGCTGTGCGTCGGGGACGTTTCCATCGTTCTGATACTGAAGGCCGAGGCTGTTGCGCTGCTGGGCGGCCGCACGGTCGCCTTTCTCGGGGCCGCGAGAGATCGCCCACGTGAGGATCGCGCCAATGATCACGAGCGCGGCCGCAGGGATGACGATCCTGCGCCACAGCGGCACGGGCGCAGCGGCGACAGCATCCTCACCGCCGCCCATGAGGGTGGAGAGTTCGTCGGCGAATTCGCCGGCGCTGGCGAATCTCGCGTCGGGTTCCTTCGCGAGGGCTTTATCTACTATTACGGCCAGTTCCCCGGGTATCTCCGGCTCGCGGCCGGCGAGGGATTCGTGCTGCTCGTTCGCGATGCTGTACATCACCGCCATGGGGTGGGGGGCGTTGAAGGGGATCTCCCCGGCGAGAGATTCATACAGGATCGTTCCTACGGAGAATATATCGCTCCTCGCATCGGTCGGCATACCGGTCGCCTGCTCCGGCGACATGTACTGGGCCGTGCCGAGCATCGAGACATCGACTGTGATGCGGCTTTCAGACGCAACGTGGGCTATGCCGAAATCCATCAGCTTGACGGTTCCGTCGGGGCCGACCATGATATTTTCGGGTTTGAGGTCGCGGTGGATGATTCCCTCATCATGAAGCCGCTGGAGCGCAGAGAGGATCGCGATCATCCAGCCGGCGGACTTCTGCCATTCGACCTGTCCCTCCTTCTCGATCGCTTCGCGAAGCGTTTTTCCTTCGAGGAGTTCCATCGCCATGTAGAGGTCGCCCTCGTGTTCCCCGGCGGCATAGACTGTCACGATGTTGGGATGATTGATGCGGGAGCATGCCCGCGCCTCTCTGATGAAGCGTTCCCGGCCCTCGGATCCGATGATCTCTTTTCGCAGGATCTTTATTGCCAGCTCACGCTGCAGCGTCTCGTCGCGTGCGAGGTAGACGATCCCCATGCCGCCCTCGCCGAGGGTACTGACGATCTTGAATCCGGCGATTCTGTCCACGCGGTCCTTCCGCCTCCTATTTCTCGAATATAAGGTCGTATTCGGACATGGCGTCGCCGGGGCGCCCCGCTTCAGCGTACAGCCTGGCGAGGATCGAATGCATCTCCTTCGTCCCCGAACCGTCCTTCATCGCCTGCTGCATCTCGCTGATGGCGTTTTCCAGGAGACCGTGCTCGAAATAGACACTCGCCCTGAGGAAATGATATGTGGATCCGTTGGGGATCTCTTTCGGATCTATCATCCCCAGTGAGCTGTCTAGTTTCCCTGTCTCTTCCTTTGAGATCACCTCGTAGATGGCGGCCGTACTCCGGAGCGGAGGAACACGCAGGGGATCGGTAGTCTCGATCGTCCATGAATAGGATATGCCGGTTGCGAGCGCCGGCGCGCCGGACGGGTATTCATAGCTCGATCCGCCCATTATCTTCGTCTCGTGACAGATCCCCTTCTCGTCGTATATCGTAAG
>DAOVNN010000123.1 GCA_030630165.1 Candidatus Krumholzibacteriota bacterium | reverse complement strand
ATCGGCGATATCCAGGTCTGGAAACACTGCTCGTTGACGAGCCCCTTCATGTGCCCGAGCAGCTCTTCCCAGAGATTTTCCATCGAATCTACCCCGCCTGTGCAGCCGCTTTCCAACACCCTTCCCCCCTGTATCTCTTTTGTGTACCAGTGACACCGGTGCACTGGAAATAATGATTATTTCCTTTTTCCCCCGAATTTCCCACATTTGTGGAAAACCCGCTATTATTAAGTGTAACAGTCGGTTCGGCGGGTCATTTCGTGTGTCCAAAGAGCGTTTTCCACAATTCCAGGCGATTAATGCAGTAGATGTCGGATCGATGATATCGGCTCATGGAAAATTGGAATACTCCCCTCATCCCGCAGGCGGAAATGTAGCACACGGCCCGAAAGCTTAGCAAGGCAATTTTTCTGAAAAGAGGAAAAATTTTACAACTATTTGATATATATGAAGGTACAAGGACTGGGGAAAAGGGGGAATGAGGGGTGGTGATGGTCGGCCCGGTGGGGGTCCCGGGGGCGGGCGCCGGAAGCGTTTGGTCCACGCGGGATTAGGGCTGCGGGGGATAAAGTTCTTGACATCAAAACGCCCCTTTTCTATTGTAAGTTGTTTATATACTGTAAATGGCAAAGCCAACAACTATTTAGAGGAAGAACGGGGACCCTGTTATGAAGCGCACATATCAGCCGCATAACAAGCGAAGAAAACGTACACATGGATTTCGAAAAAGAATGAGTTCGAAGAACGGCCGCATGGTGCTCAAGAGAAGGAGGGCAAGAGGAAGGAAGCGCCTCGCGGCTTAAGGTGCAGGGGACGGTATGAGCCCATGGCACAGAAGGGACTCAAGAACACAAGCCAATTCAGACTTGTTTACAGAGAAGGCCGCAGGGAAGCCGGAAAGAAGATCATCATCTACTTCCTTGGTACCGGCGACGGGGGGATCCTCCCGGGATTTGTGGCCAGCAAGAAGAATGTAGGAAACAGAGCAAGCCAGCGGAACAGGGCGAAGAGGTTGATGAGAGAGGCATACAGAAGCATAGCCGGTCGCATCAACGAAAAGAATCTCTGGATAGTATTCATCGCCTCGTTCGATCCTTCGGAGACAACGCTGAGGCAGATAGAGGAAGATGTAGAGAGCTCTCTGGGAAGAGCCGGACTGATATCAAACGGCAAATGATAAGAAAAATTCTGACAAAAGCGGCCATTTCGGTCATCAGGATATACAGGATAGCTGTTTCCCCGTATCACGGACCAGTCTGCAGATATACACCTTCCTGCTCGCATTATGCTGAAGAAGCGCTGAAGAAGTACGGACCCTACAGGGGATCCGGCAAGGCGCTCGCCAGACTTCTGCGCTGCCATCCATTCTCCGCCGGGGGCCACGACCCCGTCCGCTGACTCCAGCTTCTCAAAACCTGTTGCACCTCCGAAGGGAAGTGAAGAATGGACAAGCGTTCATTAGTTGCCATCTTGATCACATTCGGGATACTCATAGCCTGGCAGATGATCTACGTTCGCCCCAAACAGCAGGAGGCCGCAAGGGTAAGGGTAGAGCAGGCCAGGGCCGACTCGATCACCTCGGTCGAAGCAGCGGAGCACACGGCTACGGAGCAGCCCCCCGCTCAGCAGAAGCCGGCAGTCGAAGAAGCGGCGGCGCCAGCGACGGACAGCGTACCAGCCGAGGCCGGCCTTTTCGCGGAGGACGGGGAGGATATATCCATCACGGTGGATACAGGTCCCATGGTGGTCATGCTGACAAGCCGGGGCGGCGAGATCCATAGCGTCGAGCTGACAGAGTACGACAGGTTCGGAGGCGGCTTTGTGCAGCTTGTGCCCGAGGATTCGGGCGGCGGCGTCTCTCTCAGCATAGAGAAGGACGGTCGCTGGATAGGCCTGTCGGGAGTGCGGTTTTCGACACTCGTAAACGGCAGGGAAGCGATCGACGGCGAGCACGTAATACTCGGAGAGGGCACTGATGAAGCCGTGATCGCCTTCAGCAGGGAGTCGTCCGACGGAGAGATGATAGAGAAAAAGTTCAGGTTCATGCGCGGCAGCTACGAAGCGGGGCTGTCCGTTGCGATAGGCCGGCAGGGGGCATTGAGAGAGACGAGTGCCTACTCGGTCTCCTGGAACTGCGGCCTGGCGCTTAATGAAAAGGATACGAAGTGGGAGAAGCGCCAGCTTGCCTCGATGGGAAGAGTGGGGGAAGATATCTATACCGAGGCGGCGAGGAGCTTCGGAAAAACGGGCCTCAAGGAGCAGGAGGGCGTTGTCGTCTGGGCGGGCGCGAGGAGCAAGTATTTCCTTACGGCCATGCTGACGGCGACACAGAGGACCGGCCGGCTCGGGATGATCGGGGACAAGGAGCTCTCGCAGGTCGGCTGGGTGGTCACATACCCGTTCAGCGGCGATCCGAGGATGGTAAGGGATGAATACACCCTCTATATGGGCCCGCTGGACATAAAGGCCCTGAAGGCCTATGACGTGGGCCTAGAGAAGACGATCGATCTTGGAAGGCTGAGGTTCTTCAGCAAGTTCATCCTGGGCCTGATGATCTGGATGGGCGGATTCATACCCAACATAGGCGTTGTCATAATCATCCTGTCGGTCCTGACCAAGGTCCTGTTCTACAGGCTGACTCACAAGAGCTTCAAATCGATGAAGGACATGCAGCGGCTCCAGCCGAAGATCAAGGAGCTGCAGGACAAGTACAAGGATGACAAGACCAGGCTGAACAAGGAAACGATGAAACTGTACAAGGAAGGCGGCGTCAATCCACTCGGTGGATGCCTGCCGCTCCTCTTCCAGATGCCGGTTTTCATTGCCCTGTTCAGCGTTTTAAGGAACACGATAGAGCTCAGGAGAGCCCCGTTCGTGCTCTGGATCAACGACCTGTCTTCACCCGATGTGCTCTTTGACTTCGGATTGAAGCTTCCGTTTCTCGGCAGCGAGTTCCATATGCTGCCGCTACTTATGGGCGTAGCGATGTTCGTCCAGTCGAAGACCGGCGGCGGTACGCCGACCGGCGGCCCGACGGCCGGGGCGGCGGGCCAGCAGAAGATGATGCAGACGATGATGCCGATAGTGTTCACCGTCATGTTCTACAACATGCCCTCGGGGCTGGTACTGTACTGGCTGGTTAACAACATATTCTCGATTGTCCAGCAGTATATAGTTCACAGACAGATAGAATCCGAAGAAACAGTCCATGCCGAAACGGCCTGATATGGCTGCAATATGACAGGATTCTAATATCAGGAAAGAGGAGATATTATATGAGAGGTTCCGGAAGAGACGAGAGAAAGGCAGTAATTGAGACCACCGGCAAGAGCGTGGAGAAAGCGCTGGCCAAGGCACTCAAGTCACTCGATGCCAGGGTCGAGAATGTAGAGATCGAGATACTCGATGCGGGGCAGAAGGGTGTACTGAACATATTCGGCGCCAGGGATGCGCGGATCAGGGTCACAAAGAATAACGACTCGAAGGGGATCGAGGAGATCGCCGACGAGGTCGCACGCTATATAATGGAATGCCTCGATATAAGCTACAGACTCTTCGCCGAGTCTGATGACGACGCCACTTATATAAATATCGAGACTGCCGGCGTTGACGGCCTGTTGATAGGCCGCAAGGGGGATACGCTGAATTCTCTGCAGCACCTCGTCGGGAGGATAGTCTCGAGGAAGATGGGCGGATACCAGCGCTTGACGCTCGATGTCGGCGGGTATCTAAAAAACAGGCAGGAGATCCTTCGGCAGAAGGCGGTCAAGGCCGCCGAGAGGGCCAGGAGATCGAACCGTGAGGTCCAGATGGAGCCGATGAATGCGTCAGAGAGAAGGAGCGTCCATGTGGCGCTGACCGACGAAGAAGGAATCACGACATATACAACCGGCAACGGCGATATGAGGAAGGTCTGCATAGCGCCCGCGGGCAAGGGACGGGAGCGAAGGGGCGGCGGCCGGTACAGAAACAGAGACTAGAGCCATGCACGGTGATACGATCGTCGCCCTGAGCACGCCGCCAGGCAGCTCGGGGATCGCGGTTATCAGGATCTCGGGACCGGAGGCGATCGGGATCCTGGAGGCGATGGCGCCCGGAGCAAGGGAGTGGGAGCCGAGGACGCTCCACAATTGCCCTCTATACGGCCATGGTCCACAGCTGCTCGACGATGTCGTAACGGCCGTGTTTCACGGCCCACATTCATATACAGGCGAAGATTCGGCTGAGATCTCGTGCCACGGGAGCATGCAGGTCGTTTCGGCGATCATAGAGGAGATTGTCAGAAGGGGAGCGAGGCTTGCCGGACCGGGAGAGTTCACCAGGCGTGCGTTCCTCTCGGGAAAGCTGGACCTTGTGCAGGCTGAGGCGGTCGCCGATCTCATAGCCTCGGAGACGAAGCTCCAGACGGAGGTCGCTCTCCTGCATCTCAAGGGGCTGCTCTCGGGAAAGATCGGCATGATAGAGAAGGGGCTCAGGTCGAAGCTGGCCCTTGTCGAAGCATCGATAGATTTTTCCGAGGAAGACATCGAGACTTACGACCCCGGTGAGCTCGAAACGGTCGCCAGCACATATACGGCTCTGATAGCGCACCTGCTTCAGTCCGAGGTTGCAGGCAGTAAGCTGCGGCGCGGTATAAGAATAACGATAACAGGACCGAGAAACGCCGGGAAAAGCAGCCTCTATAATGCGCTTCTCGGCGAGGAAAGGGCCATCGTATCCCCCGTTCCGGGCACGACGCGGGATGTTCTCAGGGAGAGGATACACATCGGCGGATTGACATATCACCTTGAGGACACGGCCGGACTGGCCGAGACGGGCTGCGAGATAGAGAGCGAGGGGATACGCAAGGGAAGAGAGGCGGCGGGAGCGGCCGACCTGGTCCTTTTCGTAGTCGACGCAGTCGAAGGATGGCAGGAGGAAGCCCTCGAGGAGCTCGAGGTGCATGCCGGAAGCAACAGGATCGTTGTGGTGAACAAGGCGGATCTCGTGCCGGGAGGCGGAGATACGACGTCGCTCTCACCAGCCGGAGAAGAGCGCACCGTAGCGGTTTCGGCAATGACCGGAGAGGGTCTTGCCCTGCTTCGCGACAAGATATTCGATTTTACGACCAACGGGGAGCTTTCCGTTGTGCAGGGAGAGCTGATTGCCCTTAACATCAGGCAGGGCATTGCGTTACGCAGGGCAATGGAGGCTCTGGAAAGGCTCGTCGCCGAACTAGGGAAAAATTCTCCGGCCGAGATCCTGAGCCTCGAGCTCAGAGAGGCCCTTGATGCCTGCGGTGAGGTGACCGGAAAATCGGCAGCCGAGAACATCCTCGACGAAATATTCTCTAAATTCTGTATTGGCAAGTAATTATAAATCTTTTCAACAATTTTGGCGGTCAGACGTTGGAATATCCGATCATAGTAGTCGGAGGTGGACACGCGGGATGCGAGGCTGCCCTGGCCTGTGCGAGAATGGGCGTTAAAACCCTTTTCGTGACGATCAGGAAGGGCGATATTGCGCGCATGCCCTGTAATCCGGCGATTGGAGGGCTGGCAAAGGGACAGCTGGTGCGGGAGATCGACGCGCTGGGCGGCGAGATGGGTCTCTGCATCGATTACGCCGGGATCCAGTTCAGGATGCTGAACAGGGGCAAGGGTCCGGCGGTATGGTCCCCAAGGGCGCAGGCCGACAAGACGGCTTACCACGAGCGGATGCTCTCCTCGATAGAGGCCGAGAAGAACCTAGATCTGATCGAGGCGGAGATAACAGCCATCGCGATGGAAGAAGGGAAGGCGAGGGGCGTCAGGACTGCCGACGGAGAGGAGATCAAGGCGGAGAAGGTCATCATTGCTCTGGGGACATTTCCGAACGGCCTGATGCACATAGGAGAGAAGCAGATCCCTGGAGGCAGAGAGGGCGAGCCGCCATCGCGGGGCCTGTCCGATATGCTTGCCGGGGCAGGGCTGAAGAGGGAGAGGCTGAAGACCGGGACACCCCCGAGGCTTCTGAAGGAGTCGATCGATTTCTCGAGATGCCAGGTACAGCCGGGCGACGAAGATCCCGCACCCTTCTCGTTCAGGACGAAAAAACTCGACGTTGAGCAGATCCCCTGCCACCTGACCTGGACAGGAGAGGCGACACACGCGATCATAAATGCCAATATCCATCGCGCACCACTTTTCTCCGGGCAGATACAGGGGACGGGGCCGAGGTACTGCCCGTCGATAGAGGACAAGGTGGTCAGATTCTCCGAAAAGCCCAGGCACCAGCTCTTCCTTGAGCCGGAAGGAAGGGATTCGGAAGAGATATATGTAAACGGACTCTCGACGAGCCTCCCCGAAGAGGTGCAGCTGGAGATGGTGAGGTCCATACCGGGTCTCGAAAATGCGGAGATCGTGAGATACGAGTATGCCATCGAGTACGATTTCTTTCCCCCGTACCAGATACATTCGACGCTCGAATCACGAAATATCCCCGGCCTCTACCTGGCCGGCCAGATCAACGGCACCTCCGGATATGAAGAAGCGGCGGCCCAGGGCATTGTCGCCGGGATAAATGCCGTCCTTGAGTTGCGCGGGAAGGACCCGTTCGTGCTGGGGCGCAGCGAGGCCTATATAGGTGTTCTGATAGACGATCTTGTCACAAAGGAGATATGGGAACCGTACAGGATGTTTACATCGAGGGCCGAGTACAGGCTTTCGCTGAGGCAGGATAATGCGGACGAGAGGCTTCTCGGGTACGCGGTGAGATTCGGGCTCCTGCCCAGGGAGCAGTGGGAGGGGATGATCTCCGCCAGAAAGGCGGTGCGGAGGGCGAGAAGGAGGCTGGAGACGGAAAGCGTGACCCTGGAAGGCTCGGGGAAAATGCGCGCCGCACGGCTTCTGCAGCGCCCGGGAGTCAGCCTGGAGGATATAGAGCCCCTTTTGCCGAACGGTCCGCTCGGGCTGGGGAAGAAGGAGGGGGAGTCCCTGGAGATCGATCACAAATATCGTGGATATATCCGCAGGCAGGACAGGACTGCCGAGAAGCTCAGGAGGATGGAGCGCAGGAAGATTCCGGACGGATTCGCATACAAGGATATCGGGGCATTGAGTACAGAGGCGAGGGAAGTGCTGGAGAAGTTTCGTCCCGAGACGCTCGGGAAGGCAGCGAGGCTGGCCGGCGTGAGGAACTCGGACGTATCGGTGCTGATGGTCTTTCTGGAGAGGGCCGGAGATGAAAGATAGGACGGAAGAAGCCTGGGAAATGGTGCTGGATGAGCTCGGGGGGGCGGAGCCACCGGAAAAGATGAGGGAATATGTCGCCGAGCTGGTGAAATGGGGGGGACGGATCCATCTGACAGGCAGGGAGAAGATGGCCGAAGCGATCGCGGCGCAGATCTCCGACTCGATGATCATGCTCGAACTGGCCGGCGAAGGCCCGGCGGCAGCGGACATCGGGACAGGAGCCGGGTTTCCGGGCCTCGTGTGGAAGATGGTGAGGCCGCAGTGGAGACTGGTCCTTTTCGAGAGGAAGGAACGCCTCGCGACCTTTCTCGAGAGGACGACTGCCCTCCTCGGCCTGGAGGGAGTGGCGGTCAGGGCGGAGGACGCAGCGCTCTATCCGGAAGAGGGCGTGTTCGACGTCGTGACCTCGAAGGCAGCGGGGCGCCTCGACGAGATACTTCCGATCGCCCGCAGGATGCTCCGAAAGGGCGGCATCTATGTAACGGCAAAGGGCGAGGAGTGGGAGAGTGAGCTCGAGGGTGCGGCGGGCTTTACGCTCCGCGGCAGGATCGAGCTGAGGGGAGGCAGGGGGGAGGCGATCGCCCTTGCCCTCGATCCCTGAGCGCGGCGTTTCGCGCGAGGACGCACGGTGTTTCACGTGAAACACATGCGGCCGTTTCACGTGAAACGCGGATTCCTCAAGAAACCCCGATTTTTTCATTGATTTACATCCCTGCAATTCATATACTCCCGCAAGCTCCACTTAGTTTCTCCAGGAGGTGGCAATGCGAGCCAAAACCATTCATGTCACGGCGTTACTGCTCTTTTCCACAATTATTGTCGCTGGTTCAGGGTGTGATGATACCCTCGATTTTGTCAATGCCCCTCCGAGCGGGCTGTCGATAAGCAGGGAT
>DAOVNN010000002.1 GCA_030630165.1 Candidatus Krumholzibacteriota bacterium | reverse complement strand
TAGTCGAGAAAAGTCTAAGGCAGGCTGCACTCTGGGATGAGGTCAAGGACAGGCTCGACGACAACGCCCTCAGCCTCTCCGGCGGGCAGCAGCAGAGGCTCTGCCTGGCCAGGGCGGTCGCGGTCAACCCGAAGGTCCTGCTGATGGACGAGCCCGCTTCGGCGCTCGACCCGCGCTCCACTTCGAGGATCGAGGACCTGATCTCGGAGCTGCGCGGGGAGTACACGATCGTAATCGTAACTCATAATATGCAGCAGGCGGCGCGAGTCTCCGATCTGACAGCCTTCTTTTATGAGGGCAGCCTGATAGAGTACGGAGAGACGAAGCAGATATTTACCAATCCCGGAGAAAAACAGACCGAGGATTATATAACAGGAAGATTCGGTTAGGCCGGATCGGTCAGACAGGTTCGATTAAAGGAGCAGGAAAGTGTCAATACACATACGCAGGGAGATCGCTACCTTGAAGAAGGAGATCCTGGCCCTCGGAGCGGCGGCCGAGGAGATCCTGTACAAGGCGATGAAATCGCTCGAGGAGAGGGACAAGGCCCTCGCAGAAGAGGTCATGGAGGAGGATGCCGACATCGAGCAGACGGAGGTGGAGATCGAGGAGGACTGCCTGAAGGTCCTTGCCCTTCATCAACCCGTTGCCGGCGATCTTCGGCTTATCATAGCGATCCTGAAGATCAACAATGACCTCGAACGGGTCGGCGATCTGGCGGTCAACATCGCCGAAAGATCGGTCTTCCTCGCGACGAGGGAGAAGGTCGATATCCCGCCCGATTTCATGAAGATGTCCGAGATCTCGAGGGACATGCTCAAGAAGAGCCTCGACGCGCTCGTTACAGGGGATTCAGCCCTGGCGCACAAGGTCTGCGGGATGGATGACGCGGTAGACGCTATCAACCGCGAGATGTACATCCTCATACAGGATGAGATAAAGAAGGATCCGTCGAAGATGGAGGCCCTCATCCACCTGCTCTCGGTCTCAAGGCATCTCGAGAGGGTCGCCGACCTCGCGACGAATGTCGCGGAGGATGTGATCTACATGATCGATGGTGAGATCGTCCGTCACAAGGTGGAGGATTACATGTAGGCGCGCAGTGCGACGGCTCATGATTGGGGAATAATTCACTCCCGGCGCCGGGAGTGAATCTGTAATAGTATCAGCAATGAAAGCCACTCCTCTGGCGGGAGTGGCTTTATATAGTAGTGACAGGATATTTACCATCAGCGGTGATGGTAAATATCCTTCCATCTGATTCGCATATAACGCGTTATCCGCTGTATTGCCGCAACCTGGAAGTGACTATTTCAGTAGTACGAGCTTCCTCACGGCCGACATTTCCTCCAGCTTTATCCTCACGAAATATACGCCCGACGCTGCCGAGCGGCCCGCGTCCGTTGAGCCGTTCCAGACGACCTCGTGACGGCCGGCAGAGTAATGCCCCGCGGTGAGGGTCCGGATCCTTTTGCCTGCCGCGTCGTAGATCGTCATCTCGACAGAGCCGCTCTTCTTGATCGTGAACGGGATCGTCGTGGCCGGGTTAAACGGGTTGGGGTAGTTGGCTCCGAGCGTGAGGGCCGGGGGGAGCTCCGTCGCTGAGAATGTCGGGACGCTGAAGCAGATCTGAAATGGAGGCAGCCCCGTGCTCTTCGGTGAGGATGTGATGAGCGTATCGACCGACGTGTCCCAGATCCATACGCCGGGTGCCGTCGCGGTCTGGTCGGCGACGAAGAGCTCGCCTTCGGGAGAGATCTCGATGTCGTTGAGGACCCAGCCGGGCGGTGCGTACATCGGTGATCCGGCAATTCCAGTCGACGGATTGAAGGGGACCATGTCGGTTGTAAACGATGGTGTGGCGATGATCATGTATCCTTTGTCGGCCGAGAGTATCTCGAACTCGTTGATGTCTCCGCCGGCTGCTGCTTCGGTGATCATGAACCCCTGCGAGGACATCGAGACCGGGTCGATCATCTCGATTCCTCCGTCCGTCATTCCCCAGAGCCCCACACATGCTACCAGTATTGTGTATCCGTCGGAATCAAACTTCAGGTCGGTAAAGGGATTCGGTGCCGTCAGCGGGATCGCCTGCACTCCCGGACTTCCCGGATCGACATCCATAAGCGTGTCGGCTACCGCGTCGATAACTGCGATGTAGCTGTCCCCGACAGGCATCCAGTAGTTGTTGCCGTCCAGCCTCTGAATCGCGACAAACAGGATGTTGTCCTTGATCAGCATGTGATCCATCTCGCAGAGGCCGTCCCCGTCGGCGAACTGCGAGAGGTCGATCGTGCCGAGCTGCGTGCCGGTAGCGGGATTCATGATGAGCAGGTCGTTCGAATTGTACCTCGAGACGAAAGCTTTTGACGGTGAGACGAACGCGATGTCCTTCGGATTGGTACCGTTCCCCGTCGAGTGCTGGGACAGGGTGGAAAAATTGTTCTCCGGGTCGAGGATCTGTATATTGTCGGCCCCCGCCCTGTTGATCACATAGACCAACCCGTTGTACCAGCGTGCCACGGCGTCGCTGTGGATCGATGAGACGCCGGTTTCGGTCGTATAGCCCGGGTCGAGCCAGATGACCGATGCGGAGCCGGAGGAGTAGTCGGTCGTCGTGACGAAGGCGAACTCCGTCGCGGCAGCGGCGGAAGAGAGGGGCATGATTGCTGCTGCCGCGATCATGATGACCGCGGTGGCCGTGATCATGATTGATGCGAATGGAGCCGTGTGCCGGATGTTCATCTGAGTTTCTCCTGTCAGTTGATGTACCCTATGGTCGCGAAGAGCGTCCTGCCCGGCAGGGGAAAGCCGCTCACGTCGTATATCCTCTGGTCGCTGAGGTTGTGTCCCTCGAACGACAGCGAGATCCCGTGCGCGGGGGACCGGAGCACGAGGATCAGGTCGTGTATCATCCTCTCTCCCGATGGGGCGAGGTTAGCCCTGTCGAGGTAGTTGCTTCCCATGTAATGGAATTCCCAGGTGACGCTCCAGCACCTGCGGAAGAGCTCGGTGCTCAGCGAGGCCTCGTTCCGGGGCCTTCCGGGCAGCTCGTTCCCGTTGTAGTAGGGGATGGGGCTCGTGTCCCGCGAGTCGAGACGCGTGTAGTTGAGGGAAAGCCTCAGCGTGCCCGCTATCAGACCGGATGCGGAGAGCTCGAATCCGCGTATCGTCGCCGACCCTATGTTT
Organism: Candidatus Krumholzibacteriota bacterium; assembly: GCA_030630165.1. Classification (GTDB taxonomy): domain Bacteria; phylum Krumholzibacteriota; class Krumholzibacteriia; order Krumholzibacteriales; family Krumholzibacteriaceae; genus JAUWCL01. The sequence continues at coordinate 22,355 of DAOVNN010000002.1, read as the reverse complement.
CTCGGCTTGACCGTGTGCTGGGAGTTCTGGAAGAAGAGGATGAGCCCCTCCAGCTCGCTGTCGAGGTAGACCGCCTCGAAGCGCGGGCGGCTGATCTTCCACAGGCGGTCTCCTGAGCAGACGATCCCGATATCCCTGTTCGTTCCCTTCTCCGGCTCGAGGCCGGGCGAACCGGTCACCGTGCCCGAGTTGCCGAACATCTCGTAGAAGCTCGGAAGACGGTAATGTTTTCCCCAGTTACCCTTTATCGTGAGCCACCGTGCAGGGGCAGCCCGGAAGCCGGCCGACGGCGTCGTCTCGTCTCGCTCGACCGGCCCCTGCTCCACAGGGGGCAGCCAGGGGAAGGGGGGGTCTTCGTAGAACTCGCTGCGGCTCCACTCGTGTCTCAGGCCGCCGGTCACAAAGAGCCTGTCGCCGATCAGGCCCAGCTCGGCCGAGGCCGAGGCTGTTATGGTTCTGCGTTTGCGTTCGGGTCCCTCGGAGGGCTGGGGCAGGAGGTCGCGGGGACGGAAGCTCTCGTTTCGTCCCTCGAAGAATGCCTCTATCGAGAGGGCTGCCGCCGGCACGAACACTCTTGAGCGGACGCTGCCGCCCCTGGATAATATGCGGTTGTCGGTAGACTGCCGCAGGAGTCCGATATCCCCGCCCGGGTCGTCGAACCGGTCGGCCGTCCAGGAATAGAACGCCGTTCCGTCGATATGGAGTTTTCTTCCGGCCAGGGGGGAGGGTTTGAGCTTTAAGTAGCCGATGCGCCTCTCCCGCTCGGACCGTGCCGCTGAAGACTGGTTCGAGCCTATCCCGGGGATCCCGTTTTCCCGCGATACCATGCTGAAGTTGACAGAGAGGTCGTCGAATCCCCGTGCCGCCGCTCCGAGCCTCCCCGCGGCGTTCCATCTCGTGAGGTCGTTATTGAACCGAAGCGCCTCAGCGTCGTCATCGGGGTTCTCCGGCGTTCCGTTGTCGTCGGTAAAGGGGAAATCACCTTTCGATTCGAGGTACCCGCCGCCGAGACGAAGGGAGAGGGGGCCGGAAGACGTTCTCACTGCCCCCGTCAGCCTGCGCGTTCCGAACGATCCAGCCGAACCGTGCGCCTCGAGCCATGATTCTGAACCGCCGCTCCCGTGTGTGGCTGTCACGAGATTGACCGTGCCGCCTATCGACGAGCCTCCGAACCCGGTCGGGCTCGTGCCCCGATAGATCTCGATACGCTCGAGGTCGCCGGTGGAGATGTCGCTCAGGTCGGTAACGCCCGAATACGGGTCGTTGAGCGGAACGCCATCGAGGTAGAACTGCACCTGCGAAGATGAAGAACCGCGTATGGACATCGTAGCGAACGAACCGAGACCTCCGTAGCGTCTCACCCTGACACCGACCGATCTGGCCAGTATCGACGCGGCGTCTTCTACCCTGTGGCGGCGCGAAGAGAGGTTCACGACGGCGGAGAAGCCGCTCCTGCTCATGATGTCCTCTTCGGGACCTACGCGAGCGGCTTCGACGAGGATCTCGGGCGCCCAGAAGAGCGTGTCGAGAATACTTTCCTTCGCGGGAGGCGGGCCGGGCCCTCCCTTCTTTGTTTTCGCGGAGTTGCCGTTGCACGCTGCCGGCGTGGTCAGCAGTAATACCGCAAGGCACAGCGCTGCCGTCAGCGCGGCGCCGCGAATTCTCGGCGATCGAGGAAACAAGTACATCCTCCTGCAGCCCGGCGGAATCGCTCCGCCCCGGGCAGGCAGTCCTCGATGATCAGAAAAGGGAACGTATCAGGAGGGCAAGAAAAACCCTCCGCCTCGTGGTGCGAGGGCGGAGGGTATAAACTACCTCTCCCCATCCTCTCAATCCTCGAAGAGGTCCAGGGACAAATCCTCCAGGCAGGTATCCTGACTTACGGCCATGCGGCCGATCACAGTGGCGGGTCCGCGAGGGATTCTCACCCTCTTCCCTTTTCATCCCTGACGGGATGCCTGAAGTTATTTCATACGGGCGGAGCCTAACCCGGGCCGGCAAAGCGTGTCAATACGTATTCGCCGGATGGTATTTCGTGTCCGGGCTATTCGGTCTTATTCTCCGCGGCTTTCTTCAGCTTGTCGTTGGCCATGATGGCGATCTCGACCCTGCGGTTCTCCTGTCTCCCCGTGGCCGTTTCATTATCGGCGATGGGCTGTGCTTCACCGTATCCCATTATCGTGAAGCGGGGTACAGCGACCTGCTCCGTCGAGAGCTGGTTCGCGACCGACTCCGCCCGCCTCTTGGAGAGCTCGAGATTGTATTCATCGGTACCGGTGGCGTCGGTGTGGCCCTCGATGAGGATATCGGTATCCTCGTACTTGTTCAGTATGACGGAAAGGTTCGCGAGGTTCTTCTGTGCCTCGGTCCGCAGTGCGGATCTGTCGATATCGAACATGATGCCCGAATCGAATGTGATCTTGATGCCCTCGCCGATTCTCTCAACCGTCGCGCCCTCGATGTCGCGCTCGATCTCTTCGGCCTGCTTGTCCATGTAGTTGCCTATATAGGCGCCGGCGGCCCCGCCGATCGCCGCCCCGATTATTGCCCCCAGTGCGGTGTTGCCTGACTGGTGGCCGATTGCGGCGCCGATGGCTCCGCCCGCCGCGGCTCCGCCCGCCGCGCCCTTCTGGGATCTCGACCAGCCCGAACAGCCGTAAAGCGCGAACGAGAGCGAGATAACGAGTATTATCGCTGCAATTCTCTTCATCCTTTTTCTTCCTTTCTTCCCGGTTAATGGCTGTACTCAGAATACAGCACATTTTATAAATATCTCGCCGGAGTGTAAAGGATTCATCAGGCCGGGCTATATTCGGGGTGGCTGGGTGGGGTCGTCAATCAGAGACAAAATCGTCCTGCACGAGAGGCAACTGCCAGGTTTTGAATATCGCCGTGGACAGGGAGTCGACCTGTGCCCGATCGAAGAACCAGAGCGGGAATCCGATGTGCACGCTCGGCGCGGCGATGCAGCCCGCCGGGCTCGCTTTGACTCCTGCGTATTTTGAGTACCAGAACGCTACAGTCGAATTGAAGACGACCGACCATGAGTTCATCGTAGTGGCACGGTACATCGGATGGAAGCATGACTGCGAATTCTTGCCGAGGTAGCTCATGTAATACTCCGGGTCGTAGTACTCGACATAATGGAAGCCGCGTACGAACAGGTCGAAGAACATGCCGGGACGCGTGACCGTGTCCCAGAGCTCGAGCTTGTGCGGAAGCCATTCCATGCCCGCGATCAGCGGATCGGATCTGTCGAGATATGCGTTGCGCATCGCGTCGTAATCGGGCCTCCTGACGCCGAGGTAATACTTGGGGAAGAGACCTTCGGCCTTGTCGAGAGCGGACACGCAGAAGTCGCGGTACGCCATCGTGCTCGCGCCTGTTGTGTTGCTGCAGCTCAGGCTCGATCCCCAGAACTCACAGCGGATGTAGAGCGGGAAGAGGTTGTTTTCGAGGCAGGCAGCGAGGCTGGCGCTCCTGTGCCCCTCTCCGACGGTCCACAGGTGGCCGCCGAACGCGAGGTAGTATGTGAGGAAGTTCAGGTTCAGCAAACCTGCCGTGCCTGATGGTGTGTACTTGACGATGCGGTTCCATACGCTACCTGCTTCAGGATCGATCGCTTTCGAGAAGGACCAGATAATGTTCCTGTACTTGAAGATCAGGGCCAGCGGAGGGACGTAGAAATCGTTTTCCTTAATGTCGTATATGTCTCTTGACGGGTCGAATCCCTTGACCTTCAGGCAGATGTCCTTCCAGAACCTGTCGTGTTCCGACTCCGTCGGAAAGGCGTATATCATCTGGGCAAAGTCGAGCGAGGGGAAGTCGTCGACCCAGAGCAGATCCCTCGTCATAATGATGGGAATCACCGTTACCTCGATCGTGCCGAGCGTCTTTGTCCCGAGATTGTCTGCCGATTCGACGTAAAGGGTATGAATGCCGGAGTAGAACGTGGTAGGACCCGCCGAACTGATGTATGGGCTGGGGAATACTTCCCACTCGGTCGGGTCGTTAAAATCGGCAATATCCCAGCCGTATCTGAACGACTGTACGACACCTCCGTAGCTGCTTGCGTCACCCGTCCATGTCCAGTTCATCTCGAATCCCGGAGGTACGTCGACCTTCTCGGGACGGAAATCGAGGCCGAGGAAGGAGAACGTACCGAGGAAAGGCTCATTGATGCGAAGAACAGGCCCGGTTGGCTGCATCGCCATGAAGTGCCGGACATTCGTCCTCTTGTTGAAAATCGATGATACGGCGCCCGCCTCGTCCTTCGCCTGAACGGCGAGGATATACGATCTGTTAGTCTCGAGCAACTCGTCATCACCGAGTGTCGTCTGCTTTCCGGAATCGCCTTCGGCGTGATACCAGATCCAGTCGCTCCACATGTCCTCAAACTCTCCCGGATTCCTGTTGAGGGCGTCAATGAGGCCGGTGTAGTAGAATGCATAGAGGTATCTTACCGAGTCGACCTCCTGGTAGTTCCACGGTGCGTCGATCGGATCCTTGCCGTACCACATGAATGTAGAGACAACGCTCAGCTTCTGCGCACCTGAGTCAAGATTTGTCGCATATGGATAATTGATGATGATATGCGGGGCCAGCGTAAATGCGGTGAACGACCTGGAGATGGTCTCTGAGGCGGATCCTCTGTCGTCTATGGCCCTGATGAAGAAGGTATGCGTCTTCTTGAACTTGCCGTAGAGACTGCGGTTGATCTCGACGTTTCGGTCGTAATTGTCAGCGCTGACCGCGAATACGCTGTCGGTCAGGTTCGTACGGAGCCAGGCACCGACCGTATCGGCAGGATCGAAGCCGACCGGGTCTCCTTCGGCCATGCAGAATTCATAGTGGTCGATCGTGCCGTCCTCGTCTTCGCCGAGCCAGAAGAAGTGGACAGTGTACAGTGTCGTGTCGCCTTCGATGGGGCCGTTTGTCAATTCGATCGTGGGGAGTTTGTTATCCTTGATCTCTCCAGTGAATACGTTCGATCCGGAACAACCGGCCAGCAGGATCGCTGCAATGACAACGAGCGCGGCAAGATGCAGACATACCGGCGCGCCGAAGTATCCGGCATGCTCCCCGCGGGATCCGCGATTTGCTGCGTATGCCTTTTTTGTCCCGGTCATCATATGATCCATCACCTTATTATAACAAATTTACCGACAGTATTGGGAAATTCGCCGCTATCCGGCTCTACTCCGAATATGTAGACGCCGCTGGTCACGTTCTGCCCGTTCCTCGATACCAGGTTCCACACTGCGGTGCCGTTTCCACCGCTGCCGTCGTGGTAGATGACCTGAACAAGATCGGTGGCCACGGTATAGATCCGTATCGTTGAGCGGCATTCCGGCAGGTTGCGGAACTCGCATTTCAGGCCGGTCGCGTCGGAGTTGTTCGGTTCGAGGCGCCATGGCTCCATTGCCGCGTCCGTTACCGGGTTGGGTACGACGTAGACTGACCGGTCTACATAGGTGGCGCTGGTCTGTGCTTCCGACCTGGCAGTCGTGAAGAGAAAATTCGAAGAGGGAGAGTTGTATCGATTCGGCTCGTAAGGGAGTCCCTTCAGAATTTTATGGTCGTACGAGGTGACCGCGTAGAAGTAAGGCAGTCCGTTTTTCGCGTCGGTGTCGACGTACCTGTAGTAGTGTTTGCCTCCCTGATAACCGAGTTTCCATCGTACAATGCTCTCGAGCGTGTCGCAGATCTCGGAGGTAAGTCCGGGAGGACATGCAAGGGTGTCGAGAGGAAAGGATTTTACCTGGAGCTCGAAGTGTGCCAGATGTTCCTCCCTGTCCTCGAGATCCTTTAAGGGGGTGTACATCCAGCCGCCCTCTGCTTCGGGATAGTCGAACCCCAGGTCGGGAAGAACACCGTTTATCAGGTCTCCGACTTCGAGCAGGCTCCACAGTTCGTGCCTGGGGCCGGTCATCTCGGTCGTTCCCGCCGGCCTGTGCCAGTCGTCCGCACGCCATACCTGGTACCCTTCGAAGTCATATTGCAGTGAGATCGGGTCGGGTATCACCTCGCTGAGGTTGTCCCAGTAGATCTCTACGGCCTCGTCCCTGGGCACAAGCCTGAGGTTCGGGGCCGCCGGGGCCGATCCTGTGACCCAGTTGAGCTGGTGTTCCTGGCCGAACATACCGGTCGCGTAAGTTGACCGGTCGGCGTCTATTCTCCTGTAGCATGTCGTCGGCAAGCTGAATCTCTTCAGCTCTATGCTGCAGTCGTTGTTTGCCCAGATCGAATCGCCTCTGACTATGTCGAGTTTCTCCTCGACGTCGTCGCAATTATCCGGGTCGAACTCCTCCAGGGGGCCGTAACGGAGAGATTCCCTGCTTTCGACTCCCGTCTCGGGATTGCCGTCGAGGTCGTACCAGGTCCCTTCCCATGCGCGCTGTGCTGAGGCGGCATGGTCGAGCATATCGCCCAGGTCGTCTCCGGCGACGAACGCAAAATCGACGAAAAAGGATCCACCGGGCGCGAGATAGGAGAATGGCCCGCAGCTGAGCAGGATCCTGTAGTCTGCCGCCAGCTCTGTGTCCGGGTCGGTCTGACTCAGGGAGAGAACCTCGTACCTCTCGTAATCGTTGGTAGGGTCGCCTCCGTGGATGAAGGGGGAGAGCCCTTTGAATGTCCTGAAGGCGTTGAACATCGTCGAGGGATAGTAAGGCAGGCCGTTTGCCATATTTGCGTCAGTCGAGTGGCCGAGGAGGGCGATCCCGAAGTATGCGGTAGTCTTGCCCTCGTCGCCATCGCCGTCATAGACGTAGGCCACGTGTATCTCTATCGGGATCTCCGAGGAGCCGATGTTGGCACACCAGTCACCCTTGAAGAACCCGACCTGGTCGTCCATGTGGTAGCTGCCGTATTCGCGGGGGCCGGCGTCGACATCGGCGTATATACCGACATAGATGCTTGTCAGAAACCTGTTTCCGATGTTATCGATGGTATATCTCATCCCGACGTAATCCTGATACTCCTCTTCGCCCCACTGGAACGATTCCTGGCGGATCCGGATGCCGAGAGGTTCGTGATCAGGCCAGACGGTCTGACTCATGGGCAGGTCGTCATAGAACTGGCAGGCGAACATCTGTTTTCCGATGGCACCGAAATCCTCATCGATCCTGCCGTCCCCGTCATCGTCATAACCGTTCGGGAAATCCTCGTCGATCAGGCCGTCATCGTCGTCGTCCGCGGGGCCGGGAAGCCGGGCGCCCCTCGGGTCCCCTTCGTACGTCCGGTAAAGGACGTCTCTCGGGTCTGTCTCGGGATAAAACTCCGTCTCGGGATATCCAGTCGTTACAAACGGGATCCCGTTCTTCTCGGCGCCGACCCACAGGCCTGCCGCGTATAGATATTCGATCCCTGAACCGGATGGATACTGCGCCGACGGGACGTCGGCCATCGGGTAGCGGCTCTTTGGAAGCGAGCCGACGAATCCCCAGTTGGTGATGTTCATCTGGAGCCGACCGATATTATGGACGAATGAGCCGTCGATAACAGGAGATCTCTCGGGAACAGCCGTCTTTCCGATTCCAAAAAGATCGGGATCCTTCAGGTCGGGATCGTCAGAAAACAGGTTTGTGGGTGCGGCCAGAAGAAGGGCGCACAACAATGCACACAACTGCCCCTTCGAGGCCGAAATGCCTGAAAACATAATCACTCCGTAATCCACGGACCAGTGGCAACAGGAAATGCCCGGCAGGGAAAGCCCCACCATATTAATTCATACATAAAACTAACCCTTTTTGTTTCGCTTAACAGGCATTTTTTGCATATATATACAGCGGAAATGGGGGTTTTCTAGTAAAAAACCACTATTTATTCTCGACTCGGCCGAAGGGGCTGGAGGATAATTATTCATGTAAGGGAACATTCCCGGTTCTCCAGCGTAGGAATACTGAGTATGGCTGATCCCGATCATATCGATGTTCTCGGAGACGGTGCGGCTGCGTGGAACGCGTGGCGGAAGATGAATGGCGACATGCGCCCCGACCTCTCCGGATCCAATGTAAAGATGCTCGCGCTTTCCGGCATCAATCTCGCCGGAGCACGGATGCGCGGTGTGATTCTTGCCGGCGCCGATCTCTCCGGCGCAGATCTCAGCGGCACCGATCTGTCGGGCGCGGACCTGATGGAGGCCGACCTCAGCGGCGCGAACCTCATGGACGCAGATCTCAGCGGCGCGAACCTCATGGGTGCCGATCTCTCCGGCGCCGACCTCACAGGCGCGATACTCGATGGCGCGATACTGTACCGCGCCGACCTCGAGGGCTCAGAGTGCGTCAGTCACCATATATGGCTCAACCAGCTGATCGACTTTGCCGACGGTCTCGGATGTGTCGACGGGGAGGGCGAGGCCTTCGTTTTCGATGATATGGAAGATTCGACGGTCGAGAGCAGTTTCATGTCGACGAAGATGTCGCGGCTCGAAGTCGAGCTCTCCGATCCCGTTCCCGCTAAGGCGATATACGAGATACTGGGATCACTCAACAGGCTTTTCAGCATGGTCGCCGATCACGACCTGCCGGGACCGATAATCAGGATCGGCCGGTCGGGAGAGGGTGACGTGGGATGAACAGGATATCATTCAAGGGATCGTCCTCTGTAATCGTCGATTTCGCCGAGAGGTTCCTCGAGATCCATCCTGTCAGGATCGAGCCGTCCGAGGAGGTCCGCGAGAGGTACGGCAGGGATCTCGAGAGCCTCGCGAAGTCCGGGCATGTCGAGCTGAGGCACCTCGAGAATGTCATGGATTTCCTCTTCGAGCACGGAGTCTCAGAGGTTGAGCTCGACGAGCTCACCTCGACACGCACGCATGAACTCGCCGGCCTGGCGAGGGATGCCGCGACACTCGAAGGCTACCTCTCCGACGGCACGATCATGGACGTCATGATCCTCGATGATACCGTCTGAGGCGCTTACCTCAGCAGCACGAGTTTGCTGCTCAACTCCACTCCGTCGGCCCTGAACTTGTAGAAATAAACGCCGCTCGAGACTCTTCCGCCGCCGTCCTTTATCCCGTTCCACCTGACCTGGTGCGTGCCGCCGTGCATGAATCTGTCTCTGACGAGATGCCTGACGGTTCGACCCGCCACGTCATAGATCGTGATCTCGACCTTCGTGTCGCGGGCGAGATAGAACTCGATCGTCGTCATCGGGTTGAACGGGTTCGGGTAGCTTCCGATCAGTTTCGTTGGTGTCTCCGGCGTCGGAGGATCGGCGTCGACCGTGTACTGCGGAATGCCGGCGAGCCGCAGGTCCCTGCACGTCTGTCCGTCGGGTGTCTCCGAGACTACCTCGAGGAGGTAGAGGCCGCCGGGGAATCCCGTCGTGTCCCAGTAGAAGGTGTCGATCGCGCCGTTGCCCTGAAGGACCCCGGCGTCGACCTCGATCCAGCCCGGATCGGCCGTTGCCGGAATGGCCAGGCGGCTCCCCCCGCCGCTGGAATCGGGCGGGGATACCTTGACGTACCCCGTTATTCTCGCGTCGGTCGAGGTGCTGTCATTGTCAGCCTTGTACCCCACGAGTGTGGGCTTACCGTCGTTGTCGTGGCTGACGGCGTACTCGTTCTGCTCCGTGCCCTTACCCCCCCAGGGGTCCATGAAGTCGAGGCTGTACGCAACGCACATCGCCTGAACGGGTCCCTGTTCCGTCTCATACACGGTCGATCCCTTCGAACCGAGGGTCACGCAATGCCGTACCGTATCCCCGCTCGCAGTGACACTCTCGACGATCATCATTACGTCCTCGCCGTCCGCCTCGAACTCGTCGAACATCTCCCCGATATCGAGGTACTCGTCGACCTCCTCGTGTTCCACGGTCCATCCGGTCTTTCCGTGCGACTGCAGGTATCTGTTGATCCCGGCGACCATTCCGCCCGGCGTGGTTCCCGTGGTGGAGTTCGTTCCCATCGCAGTGCCGAGTTCCCCGGCCATCTGCTCGCCGGTCTGCTCGTCCTTGGTCGTGTCCCCTCCCGGATGCTCGAGCTCGGGATGCCCGTTGTCGGCGAAGTATTTCAGGCAGCTCGCCGCGGAGGCGGGGCCGCACGACTTTTCATTGAGGGTGGAGTCCGGGCCCATGCCCAGCTGATTGACGGGACTCAGCGTTCTCTTGAAATCGAACCCCATGGGGAAGACCTGGATCTTCACCAGGGGGGGATTGATGAAATATTTGACAAGGCGGACGAGAAGGATTAAAAAGCTGTCCGGTTTGGCGTAGACTATCGAGTCGGGATCGATTTCCGCGAACTCGGGGAACGGCGGATATGGATCGATGAAGACGGGAGCGCCCATGCCGCTGATCGGGCCGTTGCGTACCGTGTTGGCAGTAGCCTGCAGCTCGTACCATTCTCCGTCGGGCGGGAAGGTCCACCTGTCGAGGTAGCCCGACCAGCCGTCGCCTTCGCCCTTGTCCGCGACAGTCGAAAAACTTTCCGCGCTGCCATCGGTGTCGATGGCGAAAGGCATCCAGGGATCGGGGCTGCCCATGATCCTGTAGCTGAATTCCACGTCCACGACTTCGTATGGGCCGGAGACCTCCGCCTGCACCCTGAAGAGATCCTCGTTGTCCGGGTACGGTATGAGTATGTCGGATCCCTTCATCCTGTCTGTGATGATGTGCATCTCGGGAGGGTAGTACGGAGTCATCTCCACGTGAATGATCCTCATCATGCCGACTTCTATCTCGGACTCGTCGAGGAGCGGTGTCTCCGGAAAAGGCGCGGGGTTGTTATACGGGTCGAAATATGAGGGGAAGTCGTCCACGAGCCCCACGATATGATCCGGGACGGCGTTGTGAAGGATTACCCCCGGCATCATGTCGGGAATCTCGATCTCGGCGTAGACGTCGAAAAAGCTCTCGGCCGGAAAATCGATCCCGGGATCGATACTCCTCACCTCTCCCGGCGAAGGAATTCCGGAGTTGCCGAAAATGATTCCCGGACCGGTGAGGTCCATCAAAACGATCTCTGTTTCTATCTCTATGTGGCCATCGGGCGCCTCGACCGGATCGGACCAGCTGAGGTCCCAGGTCCCGAACATCGTGTATGTCTCCATGCCGAGTCCATAGATCTCGATCTCGACTATGGCGTTGGCGAACACGATCTCGTTGTTCACGAACTGGGCCGTGTCGCTCATCGTCGACTGGTGCGGCCAGAAAAAGAAAAACGCCGCGGCAAGCGCGACGATCGCAATACATCTACTACCGTTCCTCAAGGGGCCCTCCTCCCGGCGAGATACGCGGACAGTCTGGATACGCGCGACTTTAAGAGCTTCCCGTAAGTGTCGGCATGTATTTTTTCGAAACCCTTAAGGCCGCCGGACATCCCTGTAATTTGCAAGGCGCATTATACCATAATGTTACAGGAAGGTTCAAGCAGAGTATAACCGAGTAGATAAGAAGGTAATGTCCCGACGTTTCCGGCTTACTTCGGCGCGAATACCTGGATGCGGTCGTTGGCCGTGTCGGCTATGTAGACCCATCCCTCAGGCGAGACCGCCACGCCTCCCGGCCGGTCGAACTCACCCGGCCCGTTGCCGGATGAGCCGATACTCGAGATGACGTTTCCCGCGGGGTCGAGGATCTCGAGCCTGTCGAGATCGTAATCAAGGAGGTAGATATTTCCGGCGCTGTCGAGGGCAATATCCGTTACGCAGAGATCCGGCCCGAGCGCGGCGACAGGCTGCCCCGACCTGTCTGTCTTTGTGACTCCGCCGGACCTGCACCCGGCCGTGTAGATATACGATGCCGCGTCGAAGGCCGCCCCTCGCGCGAGCACGGAGGGGAAGCGGCCGATGAAGGTGCCGGTGACAGTATAAATTGAAAAGCTGCTCGTTCCGCTGTCGCATACGGCGACGAGGCTGTCAGGCCCGGCGGCGATCCCCTCGAGCTGGACGAACTGCCCGTCGCCCGTTCCTTCATCGCCCCATTCGCCGAGAAACGCGCCGTTTGCGGTGAATCGCTGCACCCTGTGGTTGCCGGAGTCGGAGACAAGGACGCTGCCGTCTGACGCGACGGCGATCCCGGCGGGGAAGATGAACATCCCCGCGGAGGAGCCGTACGATCCCCACTCCCCGGCATATTCGCCGAGGCGGTCGAAGATGACGACCCTGTGGTTGTTCTGGTCGGTCACGTACAGGTCTCCCTGCTGACCGATGGCTATGCTCCGCGGCTGGTCGAATCCGTCCATGCCGGTGCCCGGACTTCCCCACTCGCGCACGAAGATATAGTCCTCCTCCTCGTACGGCCCTGAATCGAGGATGACGCTGTCGGCCAGAGCCTGCGCCTCGAAGCCGGGAAGGCGCCAGTCGAGGCTCTTCGGCGCAAACCGTCTCGCGATCGACAATCCGCCGGTGAGGCTCCATTTCCAGACGGGGAACTGCAGGATCTCACATTCCGCCCCGATCCATGGAGAGACGCCGATAACGGCAGTGTCGGCGGAATAGAACGAGACGCGCAGTTCGGTCCGGACCGCGATCCTGATCGAACAGTCGCTCAGCGGGCCGACGGCCATTTCCGGCAGCTCGAATGTCATTTCCGGCAAGTCACCTGTCCCCTTCCACATGCCGGAGAACTCCATGCCGGCGCTTATCGTGTGACTGCCCGCATATCCCGCGTCGCACGGTTCCGTCACGCTGCCCTCGATCGCGGAATCGAGGAAGATGTCGAGCTCCAGCGTCACCGGGACAGGCACCTTTCCGATCATCATCTTTGCCGGCTGACTGAACGATGCCACCCTGGTCACTCTCGAATGCCGGACCTCCTCCGGCAGCTCGGCGCGGATGTCGAGATCGATATCCATATCTCCTTCGAGGGAGATCCCGAATCTCGTGACCCTGCGTCCGTTGATCGCGATACCTATATCCACCGCGGGCGAGAAGGAGATGCTGCCCCTCTCTACGACGACGATCGCCGAACTTCCTTCCTCCCCCTCGTAGAGGACTATCCCGTCCAGGTTGATGCCGGACCCCGTGTAAAGTGCAGCTGTTTCCATCTGCGCCGCGGAGCCTGGACCGATCGTGAATGTCCTGTCTGCATGGCCCATTACAACGGCGTTGACGAGGAACCGGGGCTTCGTCTTGATCCTCAGCAGGCTTCCGTCGGGCTCGATCTGGAGGGCGAGGCGGATAAACCCGCCTCTTTCGCTGCCGATGAGAAGATCGCCCTCGCTTACGGTCCGTCCTCCGAGCCGCTCGAGGATCATGGTGTTATCTGAGATATCGTGGATTCTCATGCCCGGATCGTCGTCTATCACCACGACGTCGTCCGAGATCCAGGTTCGTGGATAATCGGGGTGCGAGCCGGTCACATCCTCGCCTGAGCACCCGGTGAGGATGAAAACGACGGCGAGGGCCGGCAGCAGGCTTTTCCAGGCTCCGGTCATATTCCCCACCTTTCGAATACCACATCGGCGATCGAGTCGACAGATTCATGCCTGAAGTACCAGAGGGGCAGCCCGAAATGGATGCTCGGGGCCGCGACTCCGCCCGGAGCATCGGGGACTATATCGTCGTACCGGGTCACCCATAGAGCGACCGTCTGCCGGTCGAGCACAGACGAAGGTGAGGCAGCCGTCATCCTGTAGACCGGATGGAAGCAGTATCTCGAGGCGGCGGCGATCCGCGAGAGCCAGTAGCCGGGATCGTAGACCTCGACGTATGTGAATCCGCCTGGGGAGCAGAGGGAGTCGGTGCAGAAGAAGCTTCCTTCGGCCGTCACTTCGTCGCGGAGATCGAGGGTGGCGGGGAGGCCGGGGAACCCCGCAGTCACCGGGTCGCCGTCGTCCCTCGTCGCCGATCGAAGAACGTCATGATGCGAAAGTGTACGCGACGGCATGGAGAAGTCGGTCCGGAAATGACCGGCCACCTTGTCTATTACGGTGACGCAGTAATCACGGTAGGGAAGACTCGCGATTCCGCTGTTATCGTCGCAGTTCCCGCCGAGGCCGTTTATCTCGCAGCGGATGTCGACCGGGAAGGTGCGGTGCTCGTCCTGGAGAACGGCGGCGAGGCCGCCGCCCTGGTCCGATCTGCCTGATGTCCAGAGGTGCCCGCCCTTCTGGAGAAATATCGATATGAGGTTAGGCGTCTCGTCTCTCGAGATGCCCACCGCCGATTCGGGGGTGAATTCGACAACGCGGCTCCATCTGTTGGCTGACTCAATCGAATATGTCCAGATGATGTTCCTGTAGCGGCCGATCAGGTCGATCGACGGGGCCCTCGACTGTGAATATGTGTCGTAGATATCGATAGTCTCGTCGAAGCCCTCCGCCCTCGAGCAGATCGATGTCCAGAAGGCGTCGTGCTCTGTCTCGGTCGGTGATGAGAGGTCGGGAACGGGATAGGATGCCGCGAAGTAATCGTCGACAAGGAGGAGGTCCCTGTCCATCTCCCATGGGACGATCTCGATCGTGATCTGGCCGCGCGTGATGTTCCCCGCGATGTCGATCGTCTCTATCGTCAGTGTATGGATGCCGGCATGGAAAGCGGCCGGCGAGCTTCTCGTGATCCCTGTCTCGAAAGGCGCGTCCCATTGTTCCAGGGACAGGATGTCCCACCCGTACCTGTATCCGGCTATCTCGCTGCTGTACTGGCCGGCGTCGCCTTCCCAGTAGAACGAGAGGCTGATGCCGGGCGGCAGCGTCCTTTCCTCCGGTCGAAACGATGTGCCGACGAACATGAAATTCGCGAGGACGCGTTCGGCGATATAGAGCGCGGGGCCGCGGCTGTAAGTCACGGTAAAGTGGCGGGCGTTCGTTTCCCGCTCGAAGGTCGTCGTGACTTTGTCATCTTCGTCGCGGCCCTGGACGAAGAAGTAATGCCGGCGGCCGTATGTCAGCTCGCCCTCTTCGCCGATGATCGCCGTTCTCCCCGAGCCGTCCGCCGCGTCGTAGGAAAGCCAGTCCGACCACAAGGTGTCGTACCTGGCGGGGTTTTCGTTGATGTCTCCTACGAGATCGAATGCCGTGTTGTAGATACCGTTGGTATCGACAAGCATCGTAGCGAAATAGCGGATGTCAACAGGGGGCTGTTCGTTGTTAGAGGACCATGAGAATCTCGTGACCTGGAGATACTTGGGGATCCCGCCCTCGTAGGGCGGCCAGGTTATCGTGAGAGAGGGGCCGCCGATGGTGTCAGGAGCGCCCGGGCCGGTCGGAGCGGTATCGCTGCCGCACCCCGCTGACGCGAGGAGCACCAGCATCACAAGAATGTACCGGGCCATCCTCTCGGACATGGTCGATCGCTTTCACTGGGGCGCAGGCAATATACAAAACGGCGCACGGCAGCGCCAGTGCGGGAGTCGTCGCCCCCATGATACTGCCGATCCGCCCCTCGGCGCAACATCTCCCGAACATCCCCCGCAGGGTATTCCCGGCTCGCATCAGGCACAACCGCCCGCATAGCAACCACTTATAAAAAATTTCCATTATCCCCCTTGACAGTGTATACTGTTTAGTATATAGTATACACATGATGAAGATATTCGGAGATTACATAAGGAAGAGACGCGAGGAGCTCAGGACCCTGGACAGGGAGTTCTCTGTCCGTAAGGTCGCCGCCAGGCTCGGCGTCCAGCCGTCATATCTCAGCAAAATCGAGCGGGGAGAACAGGCGCCACCAACAGAGGCGAAGATCAGAGCGCTCGCGGAGATTCTCGGCGAGGACACCGACGTCCTCCTTGCCCTGGCGGGCAAGGTATCGAGCGACCTCCAGGAGGTCATAGTGCGCCGTCCGCAGCTTTTCGCGCAACTCATACGCCAGCTCAAGGACATGCCCGACCACGCGGTACTGAAGGTGGTACGCGAGGTCAGGGACGGCAGTTGGTAAGTCAGGAGGGAAGTCATGATAGAACTCAAGAATGACAGTCTAGTATTCTCTTTTCCCGAGGTGCACCCGAAGGCGCGCCTGCGGATCGATTTCCAGCGGACGCTGCGGATCCCCGACGACGGGAGGGATCACTTCCTTCCCCCGGGCCTGGGGAACTTTCCGATCCGGCACGTCGACGATTTCAACGGCAGGGTCCCTTACGACTGGATCGAGCATGGCGGCGTGATGCTGCCGATGCACCAGGCGGAGGCGATGTGGCTCAACTTCGATTCGGGTTATATCCCCGAGCACGAGACCTCGTACCCGTTCGCCGTCAAGATTGCGGCGGGCAAGATCGACGCTGTTACCGGCGAGAACTGGACGAACGGCCTCCACGGCCTGCCGCAGGACTACATGGTAGTTCCCGAGCAGCCGTGGCTCGACGGCTTCTGCATCGAGAAGGGCACGATCAGGCAGTTCGTCGCGATGCCGCTCGGCGAGGGGTACACCGCCGAGGAGCAGATCTCAGGGAAGGCCGAGCACGGCGGCCTGCAGATCATCGTCTATCCGATGAAGCGCGAGGTCTTTGAGCGGAGGTTCCCGAAGGTCGAGCGGAAACGGGACAGGATGGAGCACATGACCATGTCGAAGATGATAATGCCGTGCATGGCAGATATGGATGCCGACATGGGCCTCGCCCCGGGCGGCAGGATGAAGCAGGAGATCTGCGAGGATCCGTACGGGTACGAGGATTGGGACAGAAAAACCCGGAGCCGCTGCTTCGTCCATCTCGCCAACTCGATCATGTGGCGGGCGATCACGGGCGAGGCTCCGCCGACCATCCCGCCGACGGCGAGGCAGTATACATCGGCCGGCCTGCCCTGGTACGACTACTACGATGCCGACGCCGTGGCCCTTGAGGGTTCGGAGATCCTCGACGACCTGAAGAGCGTCATACAGATGGGTTACGAAAAGGGGGAATATCCCCTGCCTGAGAACGAACCGGCTCGGCCGAAGCGGGTGATCCGCCTGCGTAAGGGGCTGGAACGAAATCAGGTCAGAGAGGGGAGTTTCTGATATGGGCGTCGAAATGGCAGTCAGATGCAGGAAATGCGGGTGCGGATTCTCCGCACGATTCGGCGGCGGGTTTATTTTTCATCTTCTGCACTGTGATACCTGCGGGAAGGACAGGTCGATCTCGTTTGAAGAGATTGGTGAGGCTCATCTGAGATATCTGAAGGGACTCAAGGGCCCCTATTGTGTAGCGACAAGTGAGCACGACAGGTTCGTTCGGGAAAACTATCCCGGAGAACCTCTTCCTGAAGAGGACTACCACAAGGTCATCGACAGTATCGCGGGTGAATGCGGATGCGGCGGTCATTTCCGGATGGACGCCAAACCGAGATGCCCGGAGTGCCGTTCGGAAGAGTTCGAAGAGGTGGAGGACGGCATGATCTGCCACTACGATTGACAGATACGCTTCGCGAAGCAACGGAGGCTGCCGGCCGCGCAAGCATCGGAGGGGATGCGCAGCCGGCGCTACTCGTCGCTTTTTTTTGAGAAGTGCCTGTACAGCAGGTCGGTCATCCAGAAGGAGAAGGCGAAGACCGCCGCCGGCACCAGGATCCCGAATACCAGTGTTGCCGTGGTCACTGCGACTTTCCCTTCCCGTGATGTTTTCTCCACGAGTACCAGGCGAGGATAAGGCCCGCGAACGACGTCACGTATGCGAGCGACATCCCGATAACCATCTTCAGTTCGTTGCCCATTGCGTCAGTCCTCCCACTTGACCTTTTTCTCGAGTTCCTCGAGGTATTCCTTCTGCTTCTCCTCGTACCCCTTTGAGGTCGCCGACAGCTTCGGATTTATGATCTTCACCATGACGACGAAGAGCACCGCCCCGACAGCGAGGGCGGCGAACCCGGCCGGGATCAGCAGCGCGGCGAGCGCGGACCCGACGAGTATCAGAATATAAATAACAGGCGAGATGATAACAGTGACCGTGTCGTGTATGGTCCATTCATCCGCCTCGGCGGGCGTCCAGTCTTTCCTGAAGAGGTTCATTTCTTACCTCCCTCTATGAGGCCGCGCCTTATCGCTTCGCGCCTGACCGGTCCCCACCATCCGACGGGCCGCGACATCACGTAGAACTTCACGAGCCGGTCCATGTCTTCGGGCTTCGTGAGGAAGGTCACCGGGATGAAGACCACCGCCCCGAGCAGCATCAGCAGCCAGAACTGCTGGTAGTCCTTCAGGTGCGGCAGCACCCCGAAGGCGGGCAGCACCCAGACGACGAGCCACGAGAAGATAAGGTTGAATACCCATGCTGAAAGGTATCCCCACCCGTTGAAGCGCCACCAGATCACCTGCAGGATGCCGGGGAGCCAGACCCCGGCTGCCATGATCCAGAGGGCGAATATCAGCCACTCGGTTATGTTCTCCATTATCGAGCCGAAGACGAAAGAGCCGAGCA
Source organism: Candidatus Krumholzibacteriota bacterium (assembly GCA_030630165.1). Taxonomy (GTDB): domain Bacteria; phylum Krumholzibacteriota; class Krumholzibacteriia; order Krumholzibacteriales; family Krumholzibacteriaceae; genus JAUWCL01. The sequence goes on along the minus strand of DAOVNN010000002.1, from coordinate 4,073 downwards.
GCAGTATCAGAGTGCCGATCCGGCCGACCTTGACGAGTTTTGCCTGCGTCGCCTTCGGGTTGATGTAGTGATGGTAGAGGTCGCGCGTTATGTAGACCGCCCCGAGGTTGAGGTGGGTCGATATCGTCGATATGTGTATCGCCACGATTGCCGCAAAGAAAAAGCCGAGCATACCGGCCGGGAGGTTCTCGAACCCGAGACGGAACCACGCCATCTCGTAATCCTTCACCTCGGTCAGGTCGGGGTAGAGGACGAAGAATCCGAGTATCGCGACGGCCCAGATACCGTTACGCATGATCACGAGCGCTGATCCGGCCCATATCGACCACGAGGCATCCTTGACCGTCTTTGCCGACTGTATCCTCTGCGCCTCGGGGTACCAGTCGATCGCGGTGCCCATGCCGAGCCCGCCGAGTATCCCGATAAACATCATCGTCACGAACCACGCGACGGGAAAATCCCCGTCAAACAGCCCGGTGAAATTAAACGGGTTGAGTTTCCCCGCTTCCCCCATCGTGGTCAGCCGCTCGATGATCATCGAAGGGCCGCCCGCGGCGTGCACGCCCCAGAATGAGACGATGATGATCACGATGAATGCGATGATCCCCTGCTGAAAGTCTGCCATCACGACGCCCCAGTAGCCGGAGGCGAGGACGTAGATGGCGCAGGCGGCCGAGAAGACGATCAGCCCTATCCATAGCGGCCAGTCGAAGAGGTAGTTGCAGACCTTTCCCATCGCTATGCCGACCCAGCCGAGTATGAACATGTTGAGGAATACCTGCCAGCCGGCGACCCATCCGCGCAGCAGCTCGCCCGACAGTCCACCGAAACGAAGCGACTGCCACTCGGCCTGCGTGTATGCGAGCGACCGCCTGAATATCTTCGTTGAGACGAAGGCGCTGATCGAGCACCACGCTGCATAGAAGGTGTACCACAGGCCGGAGAGGCCGAATTTGTATACCACACCCGACACCCACATCGGCGTGTCGGTGGCCGTATGCGTCGCGTAGACCGATGAGGCGGGGAGCCACCACGGCAGCCCGCGGCCGGCGAGGAAGAAGTCCGACTCGCTCCGCTTGCCGAGGCGGTAGAATCGCACGCCGCTGCCGATCATCAGGGCGATGAAGGCGAGCAGCCAGAACCAGTCGAGAAAGTGAAATGTCGCCATCCGCTCTCCTTGTCGTCCTGCTTGTCTTTCCTCTGCTGAATCGATCCAGGACCGGAGCCAGCCCTTCCGTTAGTTCTCCCGCCTGAGCTCAACGGGATATCCTGTTTATCAGATCGGAAAGTGAAATAAAATCGACCTTTATATCCTGGTATTTTCGACTGAACATCTTCTTGATATCGCTGGCTACGACGTAGTTGTCTCCGGATGGATACTGTCTTCTGAAGGCGTGGAAACTGCGAGGATTAAAATCATCGGCCGACCATTTGCATTCTATGGCGATTGGTGATCTGCGCGGCTTGATCAGAACGAAATCTACCTCATGCCCGCGCTTGTCACGCCAGTAATTGATTTTTCTGGTCTGGAGCGCTGCCTGCATCTCGTTCAGGACGAAGTGCTCCCAGAGAATGCCGTATTCTTCGGCACGCAGCTCATTCCAGCCTTTGTGATAGCAGATAAAACCGGTGTCGAATCCGTAGACTTTCGGCGCAGCAACGATCTCGGCCGGACGGTGACTGTTGAAAGGCCTTATGACGTGGGCGACAAATGTTGCTTCAAGAGCGGCGAGGTAATTCGAGATAGTCGTTCTGCTCACTTCGCAGGGTCTGGCGAATCTGGATGCTTCGAAAATACCTCCGCTCTGCGTCAGTATGAGTTCGAAGAATCTCTGAAACGAGCTGCGGCTCTGAAGTCGAAAAAGCTCCTGTATGTCCTTCGCCCAGTATGCGTCTATCCACTCCTGAAAGTCACGCTCGGGCAGTCTCTCCGAGAGAAAGAAGGGAGGGAGCCCACCATGGAGCAGGCGGTGATGAAGATCCTCGCTCTTAAAATCGGTCAGATCGCCGACTGTCATGGGAGTCAGCCAGAGGTCGCGCTTTCTGCCGGTGAGAGTGTCCTTGAATTTGGCCGATGCCCCGAGAGTGGACGAGCCAGTGGCGATAATCCGGCAGTCGGGAAAGTGGTCGGCGGCGATCTTGAGCAATTGGGAAGGATTCTGGAGCCTGTGGATCTCGTCGAGCACTACTCTCCGGTTACTCAGATTTTCGAGGAAAGCTTCCGGATCATCCATCGATCTGCGCGTTCTCGGAAGCTCGCAGTCAAAGTACTCGATGTCGGGCAAAGAACGGCAAAGGAAGGTCTTGCCCACCCTTCGAATGCCGGAGAGCCAGACGATACTCTTCTCGAGCCAGGCGTCTTCTATCAGTGTTTTCCACTTTATTCTGTGTACCATATGCAACCAGGGTTGCATATAGTGTCACTTTATGCAAGCGCTATTTCATTTAATTCAGATCATTTCATCTCGGGCAGCTCGCAGCACTCCCGCGTGTCCCCCTTCCCGTAGTGATGGAAGAGCACCGGGATGACGACCATGTTGAGGATCGTCGCGGTGATCAGCCCGCCGAGTATCACGATCGACATCGGCGCCTGGATCTCGTTTCCCGGCCTGCCTGCCGCGAGAGCAAGGGGCAGAAGCGCTAGTCCCGTCGTGAGCGCCGTCATGAGGATCGGGCTCAGTCTCTCGAGTGATCCCTTCGCGACCGCCTCGCCGCGGCTAAGACCTTCCTCGACCATCAGGTAGTTGTAGTGCGAGACCATCATGATCCCGTTTCTCACCGAGATGCCGAAGAGGGTGATGAACCCGACCATCGAGGCGATGTTCAGGACACCACCCGAGAATAATACGGCGAGCATCCCGCCGATAAGGGCCAGCGGGAGGTTGACCAGGACGAGCGCCGTGTCGCGCAGGTTGCCGAACTCGGCGTAGAGCGCGACGACGATCAGGATGAACGAGAGGATGCTCAGCAGGCCGATGACCCTCGACGCCTCGCGCTCGCTCTCGAACTGTCCCCCGATCTGGATGAAGTATCCTTCGGGAAGTTCGAGCGAAGAAGCGAATAACGCGCGAACGTCATCGACTACAGATCCGATGTCGCGTCCCCCGGCGTTGGCCGAGACGACGATCTTCCGCTGCACGTTTTCCCTGCTGATGTAGTTCGGCCCGCGGTCCACGCGTATGTCGGTGACCATGTCGAGCGGCACGCGGGCGCCGGTCGGTGTGTCGACCAGCGAGCTCCGGATCGACTCGAGGTCTTTCCTGAACGGCTCGTCGTACCTCACGACGAGGTCGTGGCTGTTCTGCCCATCGTACACCTCCGATACGCTCATGCCGAGGAAGGCGATGTCGACCATGCCGTCGATGTCGGCCATCGTCAGGCCGTAGAGCGACATCTTCGCCCGGTTCGCGCGGATCCTCACCTGCGGGATGTCGATCTGCTGGTCGCCCGAAAGGTCGGTGACGCCCTCGACCTCTCTCATGAGGTTCTCGGTCTGCGCGGCGAGCTTCCTCAGCATGGTGAGATCTGGGCCGAATATCTTCACCGCGATATTCGCGCGCGTTCCTGAGAGCATGTGATCGATCCTGTGACTTATAGGCTGACCGATGATGAATATCGTACCGGGCAGGAGCTCGAGCTTCTGCCGGATGCCCTCGAGGATCTCCTCCTTGGAGAGCTTATCATCGAGGACGACCTCGAGCTCGTGCGCGTGGGAGCCGAGCGAGTGCTCATCGTGCTCGGTGCGGCCCGTCCTCCTCGCGACCGACTCGACGCCCGGCACTTCGAGAAGCAGCTTGTCTGCCATGTCGCCGATCCTGTCCGACTCCTCGAGCGAGGTGCCCGGTATCGTCGCGACGCTGATGTTGAGCGTTCCCTCGTTGAACTCGGGCAGAAACGATCTGCCGAGGAAGGGGAAGACCGCGAGGATCAGCACGACGAGAACGGCCGATACGACCATGATCCTGCGGCCGTGGTGGATCGCCCATTCGAGAATCGGGCGGTATATCTTCTTCAGCCACCGTATCACCGGACTGTCGCCGCTCCTGCCCGTTTTATGCCGCAGCAGTATCGAG
>DAOVNN010000356.1 GCA_030630165.1 Candidatus Krumholzibacteriota bacterium | reverse complement strand
GTCATCATCCTCAACTGGAACGGCAGTACTGTGCTGGGTCCCTGCCTTGATTCCCTCATGCGTGTCAGCGATCCCCCACTCGAGATAATCGTGGTCGACAACGGCTCGACCGATTCCTCTCAGGATATAGTCCGGGAGGATTTCCCCGGAGTGGAGCTGATCGAGAACGGCGAGAACCTCCTCTTCGCTGCAGGCAACAATGTCGGTATCGAGGCAGCCCTCGAGAGGGGAGCGAAGTATATCCTCCTTCTGAACAATGATACGGAGGTCGACCCGTCCTTCGCGTCCGGGATGCTCGGCGCGTTCGACGACCCGGAAACAGGGATCGCGGGGCCGAAGATATATTACTACGACGATCCTGAGAGGATCTGGTACGGGGGAGGCGGGTTCAACAGGCTGACCGGAGTGCCGTTCCATCGCGGACTCCGCAGGATGGATCACTGCCTGGAGGATCGGCCGGGCGGGACTGGATGGGTGACCGGATGCGCCCTGATGGCGCGGCGGGAGGTCTTCGCGCAGATCGGAGCCCTCGATCCGTCGTACACGATCTACTGCGAGGATGTCGATTTCTGTCTCCGCGCGGTGGAGGCAGGCTGGGCGCTGCGGTACGTACCATCGGCGAGACTCTGGCACAAGGTCAGTTCGAGCAGCGGCGGAGGGATGACGCCGTTCAAGCTCGAAAACAGGATCGCCAGTACGTGGAAGCTTTTCTTGAGGCACAGGCCGCTCTGGTGGCGGGTGCTTCTCTTCCCGGTCCACGCCGCGGGATTCCTCGGATTATCCCTCGGCCTTCTTCTCTCGGGGAGGTGGAAACTGTTCTCAGCTGCGCTGAAAGGGGCTGCGAGGGCGTCAGGGATCCGACAGGGTTGACCGGATAACGGTATTTTGAGCATTTACCGACCGATGTGAAAGTGATACAATCAGGTGGGTAGCATGCCCCTGTATAGATAGAGGAGAGTTTTTTGGCTGGAAAGAGCAAGCCGGCCGGGCCGGTCCGAGAATCGTTCGATCCCGTCGGCAGTTTCGATTCCATGAAGGGGTGGAAAAGGGGCATCGTGGCGGCCGTGATCCTCGTGGCCGTGCTGGCTATCCTTGTCCCCGAACTGATCTTTCTCGACAACGTCTTCATCGCTCCCGATACAAAGGCACCGATGAGCTTCAGGACGGTGGGAAGGACGAGCCTCGAATCGGGGACATACCCACTCTGGAACCCTTACCTGTTCTGCGGGATGCCGAGCTTTTCGAGCCTCGCCTACACCCCTTATGTCTACCCTGTATCGTTCATAACTCATCTGCTCTACACCTATGCCGGATTCCCCGCGATGACGTGGCTGCTGCTTCATTATCTCATCGCCGGAGCCGGCATCTATATGCTGGCCAGGTCATTCGGGATACGTCCATCGATCTCCCTGCTCGCCGGAGTGCTCTTCATGATGATGCCGAATTTCGTGGCTGCCGGTGCGAACGGGCACGGATCCAAGGTGGGTGCCATCGCATGGATGCCTCTGGCGCTGCTTTTCACCAGGGGCGTACTCGGAGGCAGGGACAGGATCAGCTCGGCGGCGCTGCTTGCCATCGTTCTCGGGATGCAGATGCTGCGCGGCCATCTGCAGATCTCGTACTACACATTCCTGCTTATCGGATTGATGTTCATATTCGAGCTGGCTGGACTCTTCAGGGAGGGCAGGAGAAGGGAAGCTATCACCGGGACCGGGCTGTTTGCCGCATCGTTCGTGCTTGCCCTCGGAATCGCCGCCGTGCTTGTTTTCCCGGTGCGCGACTATGCCGAATGGTCGATACGGGGCGGAAGCGGAGGCGGGCTTGACTACGACTATGCGACGGGATGGTCCCTCTCCCCGAAGGAGATCATGACCTTCTTCCTGCCGTGGTCTTCCGGATTCGGCAAGGCGACCTACTGGGGCAGCATGCCCTTTACAGATTATCCCAACTACCTCGGGCAGGTGACGGCGCTGTTCACCTTCATCGGAGCGGTCATCGTAAAGGGAAGGGTGAAGTGGTTTCTTTTGACGGCGGCCGTTCTCGCCACGCTGATCAGTTTCGGCAGGCACTTCCCCGTACTCTACGATCCATTATTCAGATTTCTACCGTGGTTCGACAAGTTCCGCGTTCCCGTCATGGTCCTGATCGTCCAGCAGCTCGTACTCGTTGTTCTCGCAGCGCTCGGCATCGAAGAGGTCATGCGCAGATCCGAAGAGGGCTCTCTCCCCGAATCGCTCGGAGCGGGCAGGCTGAAATGGGTGATGATCGTGGCCGCGGTCGTACTGGTGCTGGTACTGGTCGCCGGGGATTCGATCCGCTCCTCCATCGAGTCGAATCCCGCCGTAAGGGCGAGGGTCAAAGGCGATTGGGGGGCATTGGCCGCCGGCAGATTCTCGGGCGACCTTATCCGGACATGGTTCTTCCTTCTGCTCACGCTTGGAGCGATCTTCCTGGCGGTGAGCCGCAGGACGAGGACGGGACTGGTGATCGGGGCGATTGCTCTTATCGCTGTCGCCGACCTGATAACGATCGACAATTCTATCGTCAGACCCGAGAAGACCTGGCGGTCATCGAACTACAGGCTGATCAATCCCCTTTCCATGAAAGAGAGACTGACGAATCCGACTGAAACGGTCGCGTACCTCTCAGGAAGGGAAGGGTACTTCAGGGTATTTCCCGTTCCGGCCTCGAGGCCGGGCGGCTGGAGCCACAATGTATTTCCATTCAGCGACAACAGCTATATGATGGCGGGCGTCTTCTCGATGGGCGGGTATCACGCGGCCAAGATGAAGAACTACC
>DAOVNN010000070.1 GCA_030630165.1 Candidatus Krumholzibacteriota bacterium | reverse complement strand
CGGCAGCGGCGCTGGCCTGTCTCGGCGCCGGCTTTCAGGGGCAGCTGGTCAGGGAGGAGGATGGGCCGGCAGACGACGATGCCGACTACGATCGCGTCTTCGGCATCGAGGACCTCGCCGGCGGCAGCAACATAATGTTCGCGGTGACAGGCGTGTCGAGGAGCGCGTTTCTCGAGGGTGTGAACTTCCGCCCCGGGGGCGCGGTGACCAACAGTCTCGTCCTGCGCAGCAAGAGCGGGACGTTGAGGTTCCTGCGCACCGAGCATTCCTTCGACAAGGAACCGGACTACACCTGATCAGGAAATCGAATCACTCATGACCGGGAAATCAGACCTCAGATAATCCGATGGACGATCTCTTTGCAGCAGACATCCCTTCTCCGCTCGCTGAGCGTATGAGGCCGAGGACTCTCGACGAGTTCTTCGGCCAGAGCAACGTGGTAGGCGATGGGAAGATCCTCAGACGGATGCTCGAGCAGGGCTCCCTGGAATCGTCGCTCATTTTCTGGGGACCGCCCGGCTGCGGCAAGACGACGCTTGCTCACATTATTGCGGGGAAGGTCGACGCGAATTTCGTCTTCTTCTCGGCGGTGACCTCCGGAATAGCCGACGTCCGCAGGATAGTAGGCGAGGCGGGCCAGCGGCTCGGATACAACGGCCGCAGGACAATACTCTTTGTCGATGAGATACACAGGTTCAACAAGGCCCAGCAGGACGCCTTTCTTCCCCATATAGAGAACGGTACGATAATCCTGATCGGTGCCACGACCGAGAATCCCAGCTTCGAGATCATCTCGCCGCTGCTGTCGCGATGCCGGGTATTTGTTCTCAAGTCGCTCAGCGGGGAGGAGATCGCGGGAATCCTCCGCGCTGCCCTCGATGACGTCGAGCGAGGCTTTGGAAATAGACAGGTCGATGTCGGCAGAGAGGTCCTCGGATACCTTGCGCATCTTGCCAGCGGCGATGCCAGGACGGCGCTCAACGCACTCGAGATGGCGATCTCGTCCTTCCCCGGCTCGGGTCCGCTGAAGCTGACACGCCACAGTGTAGAGGAGGCGGTCCAGAAGAGGGTCATCCTCTACGACAAGGACGGCGAAGAACATTTCAATATCATATCGGCGCTTCACAAGTGCCTTCGCGGTGGAGACCCCGACGCCGGACTCTACTGGCTCGCCCGGATGCTCGAGGCTGGCGAGGATCCGCTTTATGTCGCCCGCCGCCTCGTCAGGTTTGCCTCGGAAGATGTCGGGAACGCCGATCCCCAGGCGCTGCAGGTCACACTCGGAGCGATGGAGGCTGTAAGGTTCATCGGGATGCCGGAAGGGAAGCTCGCCCTTGCACAGGCCGTGACATACCTCGCGCTCGCTCCGAAGAGCAACGCGCTGGAGAGGGCCTACATCGCGGCGGCGAAGGATGTTGAGCAGCGAGGCTCCCTGCCCGTGCCCCTCTGGATCAGGAACGCGCCCACGCGATTGATGAAGGATCTGGGTTATGGGGATGGGTACATCTACCCGCATGAGGATCCCGAGGCTGTTGTCTCGCAGGAGTATTTCCCCGCGGAAATAGCCGGCAGGACCTATTACGAACCGGTCGAGCGCGGATTTGAGAGAGAGATGATCAAACGGCTCGAGTACTGGAGACGTCTCCGGGAAAAGAAAAAAGAGGAATAAAAGCGGAAATAGCCGGAATACGCTGAAAGTATCGCCCCCTCTCTGGATAACAGGACCCGCATAATCCCCCAGGCACCACAGTTGATGTTAAAAAACCTTACGAAAGGAAGGCTAATGTCCTGATATATGTACATTCTTGACTTTTTGGGCTTCATATGCGATAATATGTGTTGTTGGGGTTGCGTTTTAAAAATTAGGTTCGTGGATGGGGCATACTTCTACGGAGGAGCTACAGCTATATGTGCAGGAAGCCCCTATTCTTCTCGTCTGTTTTTATACTGACGGTTGTAATGATTCTTCCTTCCGGGGGGGCGAACGCCCAGTGCTTCGGCTCGCTCTCGATCACCCCCGGATTCTTCGAGTTTGACTATCTCGTAAGGCTGAGCGTCCATTTCGGCAGTGCCGAAGATATCCCCGCGGATATAATATGCAGCAGGGGCAGGATGCCCGGCGAGGAGATCATCGAGTTTCCTCTCTGGTTCTACAATGTCCACGGAGGTGTGAACTATCTGTATTTCGGCGTGGAGTCGAACGACACGATCGTCGGATTTACGCCCGGCAGCTGTGTAACCATCTACAACGAATCATTCTCCATGGATAACGGCATCTTCCAGTACAATCTCAAACTCAGCACCTGCCAACCTCTCTGCGGTCCCGGCCTTGCCGGCCATGTCCTGGTCAAGCCGGCGGAGGGATCGGAGATGACCTGGCTCAATCTCGCAACCAACAAGGTCACCGGCCGGATGATCGCGACCGACGAGTACAATAACGTGCATCATATGTTCTCGCCTCACCACGGCGGTTATGTCGGCTCATCATATCTCTATACATGCCAGCAGCCGATCTGCGAAGAACCCAACCTGCCGGTTATCGCACTCGATGCCACCGCCGGATATGGTCTCGCGGTCAAGCTCACCTGGATCTCCGGCGAGGGGAACACGACGGTGATAAGGGCGAGGTCAGACTCGTATTTTCCTACCGGCCCCGGCGATGGACGTCTCGTGGTCGAGATGCCCGGTTCGCCCGGTATGCACCAGTATTTCTACGACACCGCCGCGCCGCAGGGCATGATAATCTATTACAAGGCGTTTTCTCTGACGAAGGATACCTCCGGTCAGGTGATCAACAATTCCTTCGTCGAGTGCGCCGCGATGGACACAACATTCACACACGGATTCATCGCGACAGAGGAATCGAGCTGGGGCGCGATCAAAAAGAAGATGATGAAGTAAAGAAAATCCGCACTCCACATATGACTAGACGGCCGTAGCCCTCCTCGGCCGTCTTTTTTTATGCCTTCCCCGTGATCAGTCCATTTCCGCTTCGACCATCATCTCATACAGTCCACCAAGATCCGGAAGATGCAGATCGGCTCCAGGTATCGTGACGCCAGCCGTGACCTCTGTATCGACCACGATGACCTTCATGCCCGCGGCATGGGCGCTGATGACACCCTTCTCCGCGTCTTCGATGGCGAAGCATCTTTCAGGCTCGAGGTCGAGTCTCAGGGCCGCCAGGAGGTAGGGTTCGGGGAATGGCTTGATGCGTCCCGAGTCATCCTTGCCGACGACAATCTCGAAGAGATGACCGATATTGTGCGCCGTGAGCAGGGCCTTTACGTCATGGCTGTACGAACCGGATGCGATAGCCGTCCGGATCCCGGAGCTCCTGAACAGCTCGGTTATCCTCACGGCATCGGGGAAGAGAGGGATCTCGCCATTGACGCAGTACGATGAGTAAACCGGGTCCTTCTCCGCCCGTATGTCGGCGGGATCGAGGTCGAGCCCGTATCTGTTTATCTCGCCCTCGGCGCCTCCGCCCTTCGATGTCCATTCCACCCAGTACTCATCCCGGTCGATTGTATGGCCCCTTCCGGCGAATACCTCGGAATAAGCCTTGTAGTGGAAGGGTTCTGAGTCGACGATCACGTTGTCAAAATCGAATATGACCGCCGCCGCTCCGTCGATTATCCGGCGAAAGACCTCGGTATTGCTGCTCAAATCGCTCTCCTTCCGGGATTTCGATATCAGGGCTTGACCTTCATATTATCAGATATTAGTCTTTCACGGTAATGTATCATCAGCGGGCAGCGGATACAAGTCCCCCCGGTACGGGCGTCCGCGGCTTTTCGATCGGGGATGCGTGGGAGAATATGAGCGGTCAGGTCTTCAGGATAACCGAGCTGAACCCGAAACTCAAGATGGAGATAATCGGACTGCTCAAGTCTCAACGCCTGGATAACAGGTACTCCCCGGGATGCGATCTCTTCGGAATATTCGATTCTGACTCATCTCTGGCCGGAATAACAGGATCGAGAAAATTCAAAACGGAATGCCTCTTGCTTTTCGTCGCTGTGAAGGAGATCGAGAGGGGCGAGGGTATCGGGACCGCGCTGGTAAGCAAGGTCCTCGCGCACGCTTCGGGTAGATGCAGCGGTGTCTGGCTTCTTGCCGCCCCGGGCTCGGAAGGGTATTTCGAGAGATTCGGGTTCGAGCACGAGACGACCGACAGGATGCCGGAAAGAATCAGGGACTCGCAGGATGTCTCCGGTATCGAGATCGCCTCGACAAAGGTGATGAGACTGACGCTGCCCGAAAGCTGGCCGTCGATCTGAGGCACGAATCCGGGATACGATACAGATAACGATCGGGACGAAAAAATGATCGATGAAAACAGCAGATGGCCCTTCTCCATTTCGGCCGCGAGCGATCGCGGTTCGGTCAGGGAGAGGAACGAGGATTACTACGGGATATTCGATCCCGAGACCGAGGCCCAGCAAGAATCGAGGGGAGTCCTCGTCGTGGTCACCGACGGTATGGGCGGACATTTCTCGGGCGAGGAAGCAAGCAGGATGGTCGTCGAGGTCATGGGCGACATCTACTACTCCGATTCGGAAAAGAAAAAAGACGCGAAAGAGACACTCGAGATCGCCTTCAGAGAGGCGAACAGGCGGGTCTTCCATCATGTCGGCAATGGAAGGAAAGGGACGGCCGGGACGACCTGCACATCGGTCGCCCTCTTCCCGGATCATTACAACATCGCGCATGCCGGCGATTCCCGGGCCTACCTGATCCGGGGAGGAAAGATAGAGCAGCTGACTGAAGATCACAGCCTGGTCGGTGAGATGGTCCAGAGAGGACTGATCGACAAGGAAGAGGCGATCAGGCATCCCCGCCGCAACGTTCTTACACGCGCCGTCGGACTGAGGAACGAGGTAGCTCCCGACATCCACGAGGAGATCCCGTTCAAAGACGGCGACAAGATCCTGCTCTGCTCCGATGGATTGTTTTCGATGGTTCCTGAGGATGAGATCGAATCGATCGTCGAGCACCACGATCCGAAGGATGCCTGCCGGAAACTGATCGAGGCCGCGATAAAATACGGCGGGGATGACAATATCACCGCCGTCGTGATCCAGAAGCGTCAGTGAATCCCGGCGAGTCGACACTCCCGTATATGAATATCATCCGACATTCATTGAGACTGATTTAGAACACGACGTTTATCGCCGCGCCTATCGCCGCCTTGCCGGTGTACTCCAGCTCCACGTAGAGATGGTATTCGTCGGTCAGCCATATCTTCGAGCCGCCCCGCAGCAGCAGGTCCGAATCGGCCGCCCAGTCATCATGCTCGCATGGCCAGGCGCCGGGCCTCAGTTCGTCGCAGCTCCCCTTCCCGAAGAAGTACTGTCCGATGAATCCGACCGACCCGTAGGGTTCGAACCTGATCTTCGCGTCGGGATCGATGATACCGCTGATCATGAAAGCTGCCGTAATGATCCCCCTGTTGTAGCCTGAGCCGCCGAGCCACCCGAGAGATATGTCGGCCGAGAGGTCGAGCGGAGTAGAAGGATCCTCGTTGATTATGTAGAACTTGTAGTCCGCTCCCAGTCCGTAGTTGTCGATCTCCTCGGTGCGGGTGTATCCGAGCTGAAGCCCGAGATCGCTTCGCCCCGTGATGAGGAACCTGGCCGCGATTCCGGTCCGGAGATTTGCGTCGCCGGCCAGGACAAAGACGGCGCCCTCGCCGAGAGGAGAGATCGCGGCGGTGGTGTACTGCCCGAATATCTGTGAATGTGACGCGGCCGGCACGAAGATGAGTACCACTGCGGCCGCGACCACTGAAGCAACCGTTCTGACTACCGAATCCGCGAAAAAGGTTCTGTCTTTCATCACCCGTCCCGTCCTCTCCATGCTTATATATATCATCCTGAAAGTCATCGGTTCCACCTCGTCTCTATGCTCGGTCCCGGGCGATAATAGCATACTTTTTTCCGCCTGGCGACCGGTTTTATTTGATCGCGTAACGTATCTGTGGTGTTGTAACTGCCATAAATATAATAGGATACGAGTTGTTATCCACAAACGAAACATATTGCCGCAAGGGGGGAAAAATCAGTTGACGCCCAAAATGTAGTATGCGATATTTGCACTTGCCCCAAGATATGGCATCAGGGGAACAAAAAGGGTAAAGTTGCTTCAACATAGGTAAATTGTTATAATATAGGGGGTTAGCATGTCTTCGGCTCGTCTCGAACCACGGATCTCCAACAACGCTCTCAGAGTGCTCGAGAGAAGGTATCTACGCTCGGACGTCAACGGAAATCTGACTGAGACTCCGGAGGAACTCTTCCAGCGGGTCGCGGCGAATATCGCCTCGGCCGAGAGGCGTTATGGCGACAACAAGAACCGCCTCTTCTGGGAAGATATCTACTACAATATGATGGCGTCCCTCGATTTTCTTCCCAACTCGCCGACTCTGATGAACGCCGGCGCGGAGCTCCAGCAGCTCTCCGCCTGCTTCGTCCTTCCCATAGACGACTCGATGGAAAGCATATTCGAAACGATCAAGAATACGGCGCTTATACACAAGAGCGGAGGCGGCACGGGATTCTCCTTCTCGCGCATCCGCCCGAAGAACGACCGGGTCAAGACGACCAAGGGTATCTCGAGCGGACCGATCTCGTTCATGACGGTATTCGACGCCGCGACAGAGACGGTCAAACAGGGAGGCACGAGGAGAGGCGCCAACATGGCGATCCTCAGGGTCGACCACCCCGACATCCTTGATTTTATCACGGCGAAGAAGGACAACCGCAAGCTGAACAACTTCAACATCTCGGTCGCGATCACCGAGGAGTTCATGGAAGCGGTCAAGGCGGATCGTGACTACGAGCTGATCAATCCGCACGGCGGCGATGTCGTCGACAAGATATCGGCGAAGAAGGTCTACCAGATGATCGTCGAGCTCGCGTGGAAGAACGGCGAACCGGGGATAGTCTTCATAGACAGGCTCAACAAGGACAATCCGACTCCCAACGCGGGAATGATCGAAAGTACGAATCCATGCGGCGAGCAGCCGCTGCTCCCGTACGAGTCGTGCAATCTCGGTTCGATCAACCTGTCGCACATGGTTACAACCACTGATGAAAAGGCGAAGATCGATTTCGACAAGCTCGGTGAGACGGTGCGCAGGGCCACGAGGTTTCTCGATGATGTGATCGACGTCAACCGCTACCCGCTCAGCCAGATAAAGGATAAGACGCTGGCCAACCGCAAGATCGGCCTGGGCGTTATGGGATTCGCCGACGCTCTTGTGAGAATGGAGATCTCCTACGACTCCGAGGAGGCCCTGGAGGTCGCCGAGGAGATAATGGGATTCATCCAGCGCGAATCGACGGCGATGAGCCTCGTACTCGCTGAGGAAAGGGGAGCCTTCCCCAACTTCAAGGGTTCCAGGTTCGATACGGAAGACTCATCGAAGCGCCGCAACGCGACAACGACGACGATTGCTCCGACAGGTACCCTGAGCATCATCGCCTCCTGCTCGAGCGGCGTCGAGCCACTATTCGCGGTGGCGTTTATCAGGCATGTGATGGACAACGATGAGCTCGTCGAGATCAACCCGGTCTTCGAGGAGATCGCCCGCCGCGAGGGCTTCTTCAGCGAAGAGATGATGAAGAAGATCGCCGAGGAGGGAACCGTTCAGGGTATCGAGGAGATTCCCGAGAAATGGCGGCGCATCTTCGTTACCGCGCATGATATCACGCCCGAGTGGCACATCCGGATCCAGGCAGCCTTCCAGAAGTACACCGATAATGCTGTGTCCAAGACGGTGAACTTCCCTAATTCCGCCACTAAGGAAGACGTTGAAGAGGTCTACATCAAGGCGTACGAGATGGGCTGCAAGGGTGTGACGATATACCGTGACGGAAGCCGCCAGGAGCAGGTCCTCAACATTGGATCGGTCAACCGCGAGACCGAAGACGGCGAACTTGAGCTCGGCGATGACCTGGGCGGGCTGCTCAAGCCGAGACCGCGTCCCGAGGTAACGACCGGCAAGACCCACAAGATGACGACCGGCTGCGGAAACCTCTACGTGACGATCAACGAGGACGAGCACGGGCCGTTCGAGGTCTTCACGCAGATGGGCAAGGCGGGGGGCTGCAGCGCCTCGCAGTCAGAGGCGATCAGCCGACTGATCTCTCTCTCGCTGCGCGCGGGAATCGATCCGAAGCAGATCGTCAAGCAGCTCCGCGGGATCAGGTGCCCCAACCCGGGATGGGAGAAGGGCGGCATGATCCTCTCGTGCAGCGATGCCATCGCAAGGGCGATCGAGAGGTACTTCCTCGAGGAGAAGAGCCCGGCCGGGCACAAGGTCGCAAAGATGTCCGCGGGATATCTCGACAAGGTTGCCGGCTTCTGCCCCGACTGCGGCGGAGTGATGGAGCACGAGGGAGGCTGCGCTGTCTGCCGCGAATGCGGTTTCTCCAAGTGCGGCTGAGGAAATCCCCCACGGGACCACACCAGGTATCTTGAAGCTTTCCGACATGAGAGGTAATCATGCACGAGAAGACTGAGCTGTCTGGATTGTTTATCCTCGCCCCTGTCCCTGTCGTCCTTGTAGCCTGCGCTCACGAGGAACTCGGCCGCAACCTGCTGACCATAGCCTGGTGCGGCATCGACTGCTCCGATCCCGAGACGGTCCACGTCTCGATCAGGCCCGAAAGACACTCCTACAGGATGATCGCTGAATCGGGCTGTTTCACCGTCAACATGCCGACGGTCGAGATGACAAAGGCAGTAGACATGTGCGGCGTCATATCGGGCTCGGATGTATTGGATTCGGAAGGCGACAAATTCGACACGGTCGGCCTGACAGCCGTTCCCGCGAAGATAGTAGAGGCCCCCCTGGTAGCTGAATGCCCCGTAAACCTCGAGTGCACCGTTAAAAACGTGATTCCCGTCGGCGTCCACCACATGTTCATCGGCGAGGTCGTCGCGAAGCACGCCGACAAGGAAGTGCTGACCGACGGAAAGCTCGATTTCTCGAAGATCCCCCTGATCACATATGTAAACGGCGAATACTGGTCCCTCGGCCAGTCCGTCGGCAGATACGGCTTCTCAAAGAAGTAATACTCCCCGTACTTCCATCCAGTCCAGACATGTCAAGTAGACAACAGCACAACCATCCGCTATACTCATGCTCGCTGTTTCACCAGGGAAGGGAAAGGAAGTGACGACGTGGGTGAACTCAAGGAAGCTATGCGCAGGGAGCTGAGGCTCCGTGACTACAGCCGCCTGACTATCAAGGCGTATCTCCAGCACATGACCAACTTCGTCAGATACTACAGGAAAGACCCGTCAGAACTGGGAAAGGAAGATGTCAAGCGATACCTGCTTCATCTGACAGAGGACAGAAATCTTTCCGTGACCTACAGGAACCAGGCGATCAGTTCCCTGAAGTTCTTCTATGGAAAGATCCTCAAAAAGAAACTTGTGATCGAAGAACTCCCGCGACCGAAGAAAGATATAAAACTCCCCGCGGTCCTGAACGAAAAGGAAGTATCGCGCCTCTTCGCCGCAGTCAGGAACCGCAAACACCTTGCGATCCTCATGCTGATATATTCCTCCGGGATGCGGGTTGGTGAGGTTGTCAGGCTCAGGCCCGAGGATATAGACTCGGAACGACGGTTGATCAGGGTAAGAGGGGGCAAAGGAAAAAAGGACAGGTACACAGTGCTCTCCGACGTCGCGCTCGAAGTCATCCGCAGTTATTACCGGGCATGGAAACCGGAAAAGTTTCTTTTTGCCGGAAGCAGGAAAGGTTCTCATCTATCTACGAGATCGGTCCAGAACGCCGTTTCAGCGGCGAGAGAGCGGGCCGGGATATTAAAACAGTTCTCAACCCACGTTCTCAGGCACAGTTTCGCCACGCACCTCCTTGAAAGCGGCACGGATTTGCGGTATATTCAGGACATGCTGGGGCACAAGAGTGTGAGGACTACGCAGATCTATACACATGTGACCAGGAGGGACATAGCGAGGATCGTAAGCCCGCTGGACAGGATGATGGAGGAGGAGCAGCGGCGACAGGACTGACAGCACCGGCAACGGCGACAAGAGCGCATGTTTTCAGACAAAACCGCCGCCGCACACAAAGCCCGAACAAAATCTACCACCACCCCTTCCCATCTTACCGAACCAAACCGGCGCAAACGACCCAAAAAACGCGCAAATCACGAACCAGACACACACAAATAAACTGTTATACGCAAGCGCATTAAAGATATGAACAGATATACTGTAATCTTACTATTATCCTTCCTTCTATCATCCTGCCATAATCCCTTTGCGAATGATGATGACAGGGAATACATTTTAAGCGTTGGCCAATTAGTATTGCCCGATTCAGCTTATGTATTTCAACCAATGAAGATCAAAGTAGAGGTAACACTAATCGCTTCCAATCATAGCTATGTAGGACCAATTCTCGAAACAACATCAAATGGTTATCGAGTTACCATTATT
>DAOVNN010000369.1 GCA_030630165.1 Candidatus Krumholzibacteriota bacterium | reverse complement strand
CATCGCTCGAGGATGTGTTCATCGGTGAGATAAGCGGAGATAAAGTCAAAGAGAAGAAAAACGACGGTATCCGGCATTACGCAGGTCACGCGACGGGGGGTGGTGAGCAGTGAGGAAGATATGGAGCGTCGCGCTTAATACGTTCAGGGAATCGGTGAGGGAGAAGCTGCTCTACCTCGTCATCATCTACGCCCTGGCCCTTATGGTGAGTGTCTTCATCCTGTCTCCCCTTTCGGTGGGAGCGGCCAGGGGGAAGATCGTTACCGATGTCGGGCTGGCCGGGATATCGATACTGGGGATACTGACCGCGATAATCGTAGGCAGCAACCTCGTCCACAAGGAAATGGACAAGAAGGCCGTCCTGATGGTTCTCACCAGGCCTGTGTCGCGCGCCGGGTATCTGATCGGTAAATTCGCCGGTGTCTCACTGTCACTTCTGTTGCTTATCGGTATCATGACGGCAGTGCTCGTTGTGATGATGCTCGTCGGCGGCGCCTCGCTGACTCCGGTAGTATTCATGGCGATCGGCCTGTCCCTTATCGAGATAGGTCTGATAGTCGCCGTGATGATATTCTTCAGCACCTTCACGACGCCACTGCTTACGTCGTTCTTTACGATATGCATATTCGTCATGGGTAGTCTCAGCGGCGACCTGAGACTCTTTGCCCAGAAGTTCGGCGGGAAGGCGATG
This sequence comes from Candidatus Krumholzibacteriota bacterium, assembly GCA_030630165.1. Lineage (GTDB taxonomy): Bacteria > Krumholzibacteriota > Krumholzibacteriia > Krumholzibacteriales > Krumholzibacteriaceae > JAUWCL01. The sequence continues at coordinate 1,942 of DAOVNN010000369.1, read as the reverse complement.
AACTACGCGATGGACGTACTGTACTTCACGCTGCCGAACCTCAAGGTATTCAATCTTCGTCACGAGGCGGTCCACGGCCTGAGGTATTCGGCTGTCGAGATCCTCCTGCCCGCCGCCTACGGGATCGTATATACGGCCGCAATGATATATTTCGCGTATCTTGTGTTCAGGCGCAGGGAGTTCAGTTGAGATGATACGCACCCTTGCCAGGATATTCTTTTTCGCTGTCGCGATCGCCTCGATCATAGCAGCGGCGAACATGATCGAGCCGGTCCTCGAGGGCAAGGCGAAGAACGAGATCTCGTACCTCCCTTCGAGTGAGTTCATGAAGATGGCCTCTCTCGGCTACAGGGACCTGGCCGCCGACCTTTACTGGTTCAGGGCGGTGCAGTACTACGGCGGCTACAGGCTAAGCCAGAACGATATCCACCTCTTCAACCATCTCGCCGAAATGATCACCGATCTCGACCCGCATTTCATCGGAGCCTACAAGCTCAGCGCCCTGGTGATAACGGAGGACCTTGGGAATTTCGCCGCTGCTAAGAACCTGATGGAGAAGGGCCTGAGACACAACCCTGACGATTACTGGCTCACCTTCGAGATGGGATTCCTCCATTTCCTCGAAGGCAGGGATTACAGGGAGTCTGAGAAGTATTTCCGCGTAGCGGCCACTCTGCCCAATTCAGACGGCAACAGGGCGGCCAGGTTCGCCGCCGACGCCGCCTCAAAGGGCGGAAACGTCGAGGCGAGCATCGTTCTCTGGAACGAGATGGCTGAGAACGGGGACAACAAGTACATCCGCGATCTGGCGGAAAGGTATATAGCGAAACTGGAAGCGAAGAAGAAGCAGCAGGATAGAGGGGCGATATGAACTGGATCATCGATATCCCCGCGTTCATATTCGGTCTCATGGTCGGCAGCTTCCTCAACGTGGTCATATATCGTCTGCCTGTCGGGAAGTCCGTTGTCAAGCCGAGGTCGTTCTGCCCGGGATGCGGGAAGACGATCTTGTGGTACGAGAACATCCCTGTCCTGAGCTGGCTTTTCCTTCGCGGAAAGTGCCGCGGCTGCGGCGTCTCGATCTCTCCGCGATACCCCGTGATCGAGCTGCTGGGAGGCCTGCTTGCCGTTCTGGCCGTGCATCTGTACGGTGACTGGCTCAATGCCGGGTTCGCATACGCCTTCCTGATGGCGCTGCTCGTGATCACCATGATCGACTGGGATCATCGCGTCATACCCGACCAGATCAGCCTTTCTTTTATAGTGATCGGGTTCACCTGGAGCTTCATAAATCCGGATCTGAGCCTGATTTCCTCGGCGGCCGGAGCGCTCGCCGGCGGAGGCAGTCTCTGGCTCGTCGGTGTGATCTATAAGAAGATTAGAAAGACAGAGGGGATGGGTGGAGGCGACGTGAAGCTGATGGCGATGATCGGCGCTTTCCTGGGGATAGGCCTGATCCTGCCTGTGATAGTCATCGCCTCGCTGCTCGGCTCGATCTATGGTATCTCACTGATGCGAAAAGGAGGCGACGGGCAGACCTCCGTAGCTTTCGGCTCGTTTCTCGCCCCGGCAGCCGCATTTTGCATGGTATTCGGTCCGGCCCTGCTCGCCTGGTATTTCGGCCGGTTCTGATCCTCCGTGATAAATTATCAACGAAAATTCACGCTCTCGGCGGGGTCTGGTGTGACTTTGCGGTGCGGATCAGGCGGACCTGACGAAATGGTCCGGGATCGTTTACGGAGGGATAGGAAACTTCTGGCGAATTGCATGGATTTATTGCAGTTACCGTGGACACAGCAATCCCCGTTCGAGATGACAGTTTGTAACGTGTTGTCAATGAACCAGATGAATGATGCCGGCCCCGGGGTTCGTTGGCACATTTGTTGCGTTATTGAGCATTCGAGGAAGAAATTATAGATTTATCTCAATCGGTTACGGCGCT
>DAOVNN010000338.1 GCA_030630165.1 Candidatus Krumholzibacteriota bacterium | reverse complement strand
TCGGGGGTCATCCTCGGTGAGCATCTGTTCCGCAGGGGTGACAGAAGGTCGGCAGTGATGGCGAGGAAACTCGTTGGTGAGACTGTCTCGTTCTTCGAAAGGAACGAGGAGTACGCCGACCTGGCGAAAAGCCATTTCCTCCTCGCGAGGATCGAGGACATCCTCGACAACAGGGACGAATGCCTGCTGCATCTTTTCGATGCGCAGCGGCTAGCCGAGGAACTTCACGACCGCAACCTCACCAGACGCCTGCGCCGGCTGCGCAGGAAGATAGAGAACGCTGCGGCGGGACCTCACGCAGCGCCGGGAAAGGAATTCGGTCGGTCCGACCTCGACGGGACCTTCATGCAGGATCCGCAGCTTAAGTCATATCTCGACTACATCCTCAGCGACCTGATGAGAAAGCTCTCCGCGGGTCATGGATTCGTTGCCTTGACCGATGGTAATGGAAGCGAACCGGTAGTGCTCGCCCGCCGCGGAATAGGTGACGTGGAGACGAAGAGAATCACCGAATGGTTTCTCGCTCGTGACGACGCTGATTCGGCGGAAAAATTTCTCGTTACTGACACGGCCAATGACCGCCGCGTCAGGGAGATATTCGGACAGCTCCCCGGTGGAGATTCTCCCGCTTACTTCCATCCTCTCAGCAGGGGAGGCAGGAACTTCGGGCTTCTGTTCTTCCAGTCGGAAGGCAGCGAGGGCGCTCCGACCGTAGGGTCGATCTTCGAGATCGTTTCGACATACGCCGGCTTCATCGATTTCCTCATCAGGGGATCGGTCAAGGGTGCTATGCCTGTGCCTGGCGGCAGCGCTCAGGCTGAGAACTGTTTCAACGGTATCATCACGAGCGATGAGAAGATGCTCAGGATCCTCGAGCTTGCAGGCAAGGTTGCGGTAAGCGATTCCACTGTTCTGCTCATGGGCGAGACGGGAACGGGCAAGGGTCTTGTGGCCCAGGCTATCCACGATATGAGCAGAAGACGAGAGAAAAAGTATATCCATGTTAATTGCGCCGCGCTTCCCGAGACCATTCTCGAGAGCGAACTCTTCGGCCACGTCAAGGGCTCCTTTACCGGTGCCATTTCGGACAAGAAGGGACTGCTCACGGAGGCGAACGGCGGTACGATATTCCTTGATGAGATCGGCAAGGCTCCTCTTCCGATTCAGGGAAAGCTCCTTCAGTTCCTCGACACGAGGAAGGTACGGCCTGTCGGCAGCAACGAGATGTTAGACGTCGACGTCAGACTGATCTTCGCTTCCAAGGCTGACCTTCTGCAGCTATGCAGCGAGGGAAGGATGCTCGAGGACTTCTACTACAGGATCAACGATTTCCCGTTGACGATCCCGCCGCTGCGTGAGCGCAGCGAGGATATTCCTCTTCTGGCTAACCATTACCTGCGGTCCTGCTGTTCCGCGATGGACAAGAAGATCATCGGGTTCAGCGATGATGCGATGGAGTTCCTAAAGAGTTGTGAATGGCCCGGAAACGTAAGGGAGCTCGGCAAGATCATCAAGCGTGCGGTCATACTCGCCGAGGACAACGGCGTTATCACTCCGCAGCAGCTCGTTTTCGACCTCTCCGGTAACAGTTGTGAGACGATCGATTCGTCCTCTTCGCTACCCGACATGGTCAGGGATCTCGAGAGAAGGATCGTCGAGGAGGCCCTCGGCAGAAACGAATGGAACAGGAAGGCGGCCGCTGCCGACCTGGGCATCAGCTATCCTACTCTCCTCAAGAAGATCCGTGACTACGGGATCATGCAGTAGGGCTGTATCTCTGGAGTCTAATCCATCAAATTGATAAGCAGATCGACGTGAATGGATGTGCGTCCAGCCTGTTTTGACTTATTTTCAACTTTTTTCCTGATAATCAGCGACCTGGCATTCCTGTGGTGTGGTCATTTCAGGTATGTCAGGCCGATACGGTTTGCCGGGACAAATACATTGTCATTTCAAAGCGCTGCCCTGCAGCGCCTTACAGCCGGACCACGGAGTGTGTAAAGAGTCTTTATCCCGGTCGTGCGAACACTGCGGTACGTAAGATTTAGCACAAAAATACTGTGTCGTAACGTATTGTTTATAAAAGGCTTAGGGCATACAGCGAGTTCCGGGACGATCGGCGGTTTTGGAACGATGCTTGCCATTTGATATAACCGGTATCGGTTGGCGAATGGGAAGTGGCAAAACCGGAGAGGCGCAGAGATTTCGATCCCATAAGCTCTCTTAGAAGCTTGAAATAGGGTACAGGTGGGGTCTCTAGGGAATGAAATCTCGGTCGTCTCTCCGGTAATTTCATGTCCGTATAAATCCCTATAATATAATTTAGACTTGACTCCGAGTACCCCCGTGCACTTATACTTAAGTGTCAGGGGTGTAGGATACCTAAGGAATGGCGAGATCCATAGGAATGCGAGTATGGACATCCCCTCCGGTGCTCGCGTCCTGTGCCCCTGGCTATTTTTATGTCCGTCTTGATTTCCATTTCCTGAAATCGATTTCACTTCTGATATCCCGTCTGCCGATCACGCTGTGTTCAGCGTGATCACCATTATCCCTGAAAGAGTTTGCCCATGTTTTGAGATTCTGTCCTTTTTCGGGGACGAAGGTGTGGAATAGATACGACAATTAAACGTGACTCCGGATCTTCAGGTACCGTATCGACTGCCCTGCTTCTGATCTGCCGCCAATTTTTAACGACTTGCCGTTTAATACTTTCCGAAATCAACGGGGATAATATCGACGCGCTTTTCATGCTTCGCTCAGGCATGGCACGGCAGTTGCGTTTATATATCGACATGATGAGAGCAGGTAAGACACATAAAGCATCAAAAGTTCTTACAACAATCCTGATCGCAAGTTTTGCGTTCATATCCTCCTGTGCTCAGGAGGATCAGATCGTGTACGTGCCGAGGGTAGTCCCAGCGGATTGTCTACCCTCGGCACCACGCGGCGTCTACGCGGTCAACCTGGACGGTTATGTGCAGATATGCTGGTATCCGAACCCCGAGGAAGACATCGTGGGTTACGACATATGGAAGAACGACGAGCTTTACGGGACCTATGAGCGGATAGGAACTGTCGACGCGGAGGACCCGGATCCTTACGAGTACTGTTATGAGTACGGTGATTATATTGCGTCGGGTGAGCCTGGAAACGGCGATCAGTTCTTTTAC
>DAOVNN010000267.1 GCA_030630165.1 Candidatus Krumholzibacteriota bacterium | reverse complement strand
CCGTTCATCCCCGGCATCACGACATCGGTGACGAGGATGTCGAGCCCGCTGGCGATCTTCTTCGCTATCTCGAGCGCCTCTTCCCCGTCTGATGCGCAATGGACCTTGTAACCGCGTTCCTTCAGTATCCTCTCGACGAGGTTGAGGACGATGCGATCGTCCTCGACGACCAGGACCGTCTCACTGCCGCCGGCGGCACCGCCGCCCGGTCGTGAGGGCTCTTCTCTTACGATCGCATCACCGGTCGGCGGGAAAAGGAGCTTGAAGCTCGAACCCTCTCCCGGCTCGCTGTAGACGTAGATGTACCCCCCGTGCTGTTTGACGATCCCGTAGACGACCGCGAGCCCGAGCCCGGTACCCTTTCCCCTCTCCTTCGTCGTGAAGAACGGATCGAAGATCTTGTCGACGATGCCGTCATCCATTCCTGTGCCCGTATCGGATACCGATATCTGCACGTAACTGCCCGGGTCGAGGATGAAGTGTGGTTTCACCATCCTGTCCTCGAGTTCGACGAACTGGGTCTCTATGATCAGCTTGCCGCCGTCCGGCATCGCGTCCACGGCATTTATCGAGAGATTGATCAGCATCATCTCGATCTGTGTCGGGTCGGCCTTGATCTTCATTTCGCCCGGATCGAGATGCACGGCCAGCTCGATGTCTTCCCTGAGAAGTCTGACCAGCAGCGGCTGAAGCTCTTCGATGATTTCGTTGACATCAACCACGTTCGCCTCGAAGACCTGCTTCCTGCTGAATGCGAGGAGCTGCTTCGTCAGCCTGGATGCCTTGATCCCCGTCCGATGAATGTCATGAACGGTAGGATAGGCAGGATCATCCTCGCTGATCATGCCCAGGACAAGGTCAGTTCCTCCGATGATCGTTGTGAGGATATTATTGAAATCGTGGGCGATGCCGCCGGCCAGCGTACCGACCGCTTCCATCTTCTGCGCCTGTTGAAGCTGCTCCTGGAGCCTCCTGCTCTCCGTGATGTCACGCATCGACCCGACGATTCTCGGCGTATCCTCTCCCTCGAACGGAATGAGAGTCGCCGTGATCGAGACCGGATGCACCGTCCCCTCGCTGTCGACCATGTCCACGAAGTAATTCGTCACAGAGCCCTGCTCGCGCAGCGTGTCGATATATCTTGTTCTTGCCTCTGAGTCAGCGTACATGAAGACCGCGTTCCTCTCGAGGACGTCCTTCCTTCTCACCTTGAGTATATCCTCCACGGAAGGACTGACCTCGATGACTTCCCCGTCGAGTGTCGATTCGAAATATATTTCCCTGACATTCTCGAATATCCGCCTGTACCTGCTCTCGCTCTCCCGCAGCGCCGTCTCGGTCCTCCTTCTCTCTGTCACGTCCTGGAACATCACGGCCATCTTCCCCGGGGCAGTCTGGAAAGCATAGACCTCGAACGCGCCGCGGATCCCCTTGAGATCATAATCGACCTGTTCCGTCTGCCATGGCTTGCCGCTGCGTGCCACTTCCCTGTACCTGTCGGGTATCTCCGTCTCGGCCAGCGAGGGAAACGCTTCCTCGATCGTCTTGCCGATACAAAGACTGTTGTCCACCCCCAGGATCGTATTGGCGGCAGGATTTGTCCCGATGAAAACCAGGCTCTCATCGTCTTCGAGCTGGTAGAGAAATATGCCCATCGGCGAGGCCTCGATGATATTCCTGAACTTCCTTTCCGATTCCTTGCGCTTCGTTATGTCCCTCACTATCGCCTGGATGAACACTTCGCCGGATAGTTTGAGGATGTTGAGGCTCACCTCCGCATCGAACTGTGTTCCGTCAGCGCGTATGTGTTTCCACTCGAAGAGCTGGAACCTGCCCTCGATCGCCGCGTTGATCTTCTCGAGCGCCTTCTCCCGCGAGTCCCTCCCGTCAGGCTGCTCAGGCGGAGAGAACTCGTACGGGGGATGACCTATGATCTGCTCGCGCGTACATCCGAACATTTTGAGGGTCTTGGGATTGCAGTCGACAAACATGTCTTCCTTCATCAGGAAGATCGCGTCATTCGCCAGCTCGAAGAGGAGCCTGTATCTCGTTTCGCTTTCGCGCAGCTCGCGCTCGATCTCCTTCGCCCGCGTGATGTCACGGGCAACGGCAAACACGAGCTCTGCCTCGGGAATGGGAAAGGAGTTCCATTCGATCCACTTGTACGAACCGTCACTGCACCTGTACCTGTTCTCAAATCCAAGTATCTCTTCGCCGGCCGCCAGTCTTTCCCTGGTCTCGATCGTACTCTTGTGATCATCGGGATGAATGAACTCGAGGGGAGCCTCGTCGAGAAGTTCCTTCTCTTCCCGCCCCAGTGTCCTCTTCCATGCGGAGCTCAGATGGAGAAAGCGGCCGTCCATGTCTACCACGCACAGCATGTCGCTCGAGAGGTCGAAGAAGAGGTCGCGCCAGGCCGAGGCGGACCCGGCATCTCCGGGACTGCCCTTGAGATCCTTTATCCTGGCAAGAAGATCATTCCTGGAAGGCATCCCCCGCATCGTTCACTCCCGTCAGAAAGAGAAAATAAGTTCGATTATCGATTCATACCCGCGGAACCTGTTTTTCGCGGCGAACTGGACATATCCGCGCCACTTCAGCGCCAGTCCCTGGTCCGGTAGGTTCAGTGCGATCTCAGGGCCGGCAGCCATAACGCTGCCTTTCTTCACCTCGTCCTCAGGACGCACGGCACTGCCGGAATTATCAGTGACCTGCCAGACTCCGTATCCGGCCGCTCCCAGATCGAGCATATCCCACAGCCGTTTCCCGACCGCGGCCTCTACAATCACATTGTCGCCCGGCTTGATGTCGAGGCTTTCGATATTAGAATTAATCTCGTATCTCGCGATCAATGTCCCCGACCACGTGCTGTCCGCCCCGGCATATCCCGTGCTTCCCAGCGAGAAGAGGTGGCTCCAGTGCCCTTTGCCCACATTGTCAACGGCGTCTTCGTCGTACCTTCCTATCGGTATGTAGAAGCTGTAACTGAACATCAGGTGGAAAGGGCCCGATTCCCATCCGAGGATCATAGGCACGACTTCAGGATCGCCGACCCCGACCGGGCCTTCCTGTATGTCGGGATTCGAGATATTGTAGTCGGCCTCGGATACGATGAAATTGAACGCGAACCCGTAATTTCCTCCGAGAAAACGGCCGCCGGTGAGAAACCTGTATTCCGCGGTCTGGAAAAAGATGTCGAGGTTACCTTTAACATCTATCTCGCTCCCGTTGTCCCTTGCGTATTTCGATGAGTAATACAACCCCGTCAGGGTCTTGACGCTGTGCTGCTTTACCTGCACCAGAGCCGCAGAATGCATGCCGGAGCTTCCCGCGAGATAGTGTCCGGATGACTGGGCCCGGCCCACGCCGGCCGCGGCGAGAATAACTATGCCGGAGCATATCGCCGCTTTCGATATTTTCTTCAGATATTCGACCATGCGCATGATTATATCCCAGAAGACTCAGCGGTAAAGGAAAAACGAGACGTAAAAAGGCCGCGTCCATCACAACCGCGGCCTTTGATCGTTTCTGCTGTCTCTTTCCGTCTACTGAGGCGGAAATTTGGCGAGAAGCTGGTCGACGGCCTTCTGGATGTTGGCGTCGACCTTTTCAGGATCGACTTCACCCGAGAGGGCCTTCTGAGCCGTGCCTCTCCAGATAATGTTCTTCGTCTCAAAGTCGATGAAATCGAGGATAAGCGTTCCCTCGGTATACTGATGGACGTCGAGCGACTCGCCCCACGGCCCCCAGTACGGCCCGTAGGTATAGCCCCAGTTCGTCACGTTGACCTTGTCCTGCACACCCGTGTGATAGATGATGACAAAATCGGGGTCGGCGGTATTGATGGAATAACCCTTGGCCTCAAGGTTGCTGTTTACAGCATTCTTGAGCCTGTTCGAAAAGAGGCTGTTGTCCATCTGGGCCTGCTGGGCGTTACCGCCGATATTGGCCTCACGCGGCATCCAGGCGAATGTCTGAAGCTTTGAAAAATCCACATGGTTGTCGTAATCGAATGACGTGCTGACCGAGGAACAACCCGACACTGTCAGAGCCGTAATGCCGAGCAGAATGACTACCGCTCTTTTCACTTCTGCACCTCCCGCAGATCTCGTCCAACCCATCCCGTAACCCCTTTACCGCAGTATATCCCCGGATACCAGGGCCCGATCATGTGCTGCCTGAATATCATTGTTTGTATTAACTTATTATTATGATAATACTGAAGTCAAGGAAT
>DAOVNN010000336.1 GCA_030630165.1 Candidatus Krumholzibacteriota bacterium | reverse complement strand
GGCCCTGCGTCTCGAGGCGGTCTCCGCGGGGCCGGGGCTGACGGGAAGTGAGGTGGCCGTTCTGGTCGCCTCCGCGGCGGTCGCTTTCGCGAGCGGATACGCCGCTCTCAGGCTGCTCGTCTGGATACTCGGAAGGGGCAGATTCCACAGATTTTCATGGTATCTCATTCCCGCGGGAACAGCGGCCTTCATCTGGTTCGCCCTCCGCGGCTGATATTGACCGGCGCCGTAAGCTGTGTTAGATTGAGATATTCCCGAGGACATCAGGCAGTGCGGCAAGGAGAGAGAATGCTCGAGAAGGTCTACAAGCCAAATGAAATAGAAAAGAAGTGGAGCGCCGCATGGTCCGCCGCCGGCGTGTTTACCGCCGACACGGCCTCCTCAGATCCGGGATACTGCATCATACTTCCGCCACCTAATGTGACCGGCATGCTGACAGTCGGCCACGCGCTCGGCACGACCGTCCAGGATATCCTCTGCAGGTGGAAAAGGATCACCGGCAGCGAGGTGCTCTGGCTCAGCGGCACCGACCATGCAGGCATAGCGACGCAGAATGTCGTTGAGCGTTCGCTCGCCGCGAAGGGGACGTCGCGCACAGAGCTGGGCAGGGAGAAGTTCCTCGAGGAATGCTGGAGCTGGAAGGAAAAATATCATGGCAGGATCGTCGAGCAGCTCGGCAGGCTCGGGGCCTCCCTCGACTGGTCGCGCGAGGTCTTCACCCTCGATCCCGGTGTCTCGAAGGCGGTACGGGAGATCTTCGTCCGTCTCCACGAGAAAGGGCTGATCTATCGCGGCAGGTATATAGTCAACTGGTGTCCTCACTGCGGGACGGCGATAAGCGATGAGGAAGTCGAGTTCCGCGAGGAGGACTCGAAACTCTGGTATATAGCCTACCCGTTCACCGACGGCGGCGGAGAGGTCGTCGTCGGCACGACGAGGCCCGAAACGATGCTCGGGGACGTAGCGGTCGCGATGAGTCCCGAGCACGAGAGGGCGAAGGAGCTCGAGGGGGAAAAGGGCCGCCCCCCGCTGACCGCCCCCCAGATTCCGATAATACGCGACGAAGCGGTCCATCCCGGGTTCGGCACGGGATTCCTGAAGGTCACGCCCGCCCACGATGCGACGGATTTCGAGATCGGCCTGAGGCACGGGCTCGATCCGTTCGTCGTTATCGATTCCAAAGGCATCATGAACGAAAAAGCGGGCATTTATGCCGGGATGGACATATTCGAGGCGAGGAAAGCGGTCCTCGGTGAACTGGAGAAACAGGGCCTGAGGAGGGAGACCGAGGATTACCGTCATTCGGTCGGGCACCACGATCGCTGCGGAAATATTATTGAGCCATACGTATCGAAACAGTGGTTCCTCAGGATGGAGAGCCTCGCCGCTCCGGCGATAGAAGTCGGCAGCAAGGGCGAGACTGTCTTTTTCCCCGAGAGATGGAAGAACATCTACCTCAGCTGGATGGAGAACATCAGGGACTGGTGCATATCGCGGCAGCTCTGGTGGGGGCACAGGATCCCCGTCTGGTACTGCGACGAGTGCGGGATCGAGATCGTTGCGCGCGAGGATCCGCCGGAATGCACCGGATGCGGATCAAAGGAGATCAGGCAGGACGACGACGTACTCGATACATGGTTCTCATCGTGGCTCTGGACCTTCTCTCCGATGGGATGGCCCGGGGAGACAGCCGACCTGAAGAAATTCCACCCGACCGACGTACTCGTCACAGGCGGCGACATCATATTTTTCTGGGTCGCGCGGATGATAATGGCCTCGATAGAATTCATGGGAGAGATCCCCTTCCACGACGTCTATATAACGGGGATCGTCAGGGACGGCAAGGGCCAGAAAATGAGCAAGTCCCTCGGCAACTCCCCCGACATGATCGATATCATCGACACTCACGGGGCGGACGCGTTCAGGTTCTCACTGATGATGCTCTCGCCCCCGGGACAGGACCTTCTCTTCGATGAGAAGAAGCTCGAGGTCGGGAAACACTTCGCCAACAAGATATGGAACGCTGCGAGATTCGTTCTCTCGCAGGAGCAGGGAGAAGGTCTCTTCGGCGGAGAAGAGATGCAGGGAGAGCCCCACTGCATGTCGAATCTCTTCGAGATACTGTACGCAACGGCCCCGTCTGGAAGCTTCGAGACAGGGTGGGAGGACGAGTGGATCGCGAGCAGACTCGCGGCGAGGATCGAGGAATATTCGAAAGCGCTCGATTCGTACAGGTTCGACGAGGCATCGAAGACGATATACGAATTCTTCTGGCACGAGTTCTGTGACTGGTACCTCGAGTTCTCCAAGCCCGCTCTTCGCGAGGGCGGGGACCGGGGCAGGGGCGCGGCCCTGACGGCGAGGACGGTGCTGGGAGCCTCGATGGTGATGCTCCACCCGATCATGCCGTTTATCAGCGAGGAGATATGGAGCATGCTCTCACCCGAGCCCCCTCTTCTCGCCGGATTCTCGTTCAGGGGGACTCCTGCCGAGATGCGCGACGGAACGCTGGACGCGGACGTGGCACTGATGATGGAAATAATCACCTCGATAAGGAATCTCAGGCAGAGTTTCAATATACCGCATCCGCAGAAAGTGACAGTTGTGATCAATACGGAGGAGGGGAAAGGCCTCTCGACCGGTATACAGAGGTTCGAGAGCCAGATCAGGGGGATGGCGGGTATCGGAGATCTTACAGTGGCGGATGGGGCGGAAAAGCCCGCGGGAAGCGCCGCAGCGGGCCTTTCCCACCTCGAGATCTATCTACCCCTCGGAGGTATCGTCGATCTCGGAGCGGAAAAGGAACGCCTCGGCAAGGAAATAGAGAAACTATCCGTCGAATGCGGTAAGATAGGGAAGCGGCTCGAGGATAAAAAGTTCATCCAGCGGGCGCCGGCGGATGTCGTGGACAGGGAGAGGGAGAGGTTCGGGGAGATGGAGGACCGCAGAAAGAGGCTGGAAGGAATTCTGGAGGATCTCGGTTGACGGAAGATAAAGAAAGACCCGGCGACCAGCTGGAACTGTCTGGCGACGAGCCGGAACAGGCGGAGTTCGGGGGCGAAGAAACGGTAGGCGAGATGCTGCTGACCGCCCGCGAGAAAAAGGGACTGACCCTCGAAGTGGTCAGCCAGGAATCAAAGATCCCTGTGACCACGCTGCAGCTGCTTGAGACTGACAACTTCGAGGC
>DAOVNN010000198.1 GCA_030630165.1 Candidatus Krumholzibacteriota bacterium | reverse complement strand
GATACGTTTATCTTTTCCATTGCGGCGAGGAGAGCCACCACCTGTTTGTTGCCTACCTCGGCGTCTGTTGCGGCCTGTCTTGCCAAGCTGTTTGCTTCCGCTGCATTCTCCGAATTCTGCCGTGACGCGGGTGTCCGTCTGCCCTCACCGAAGGCCGTCGTGACGGGGGGAGAGAGACTCTTCCCGCATCAGAGGGACCTGATCGAGGAGGCGTTTCACGCCGACGTATACAACCGCTACGGCAGCAGGGAGTTTTCAGCTGTCGCGCACGAATGCTCCGAACACAAGGGGCTTCACATCTTCAGCGACCTCTTTCATGTCGAGGTGATCCACGCGAGCGGAAGGCCGGCGCAGAGCGGCGAGATAGGCGAGCTGGTAATCACCGATCTGACCAACCTATACATGCCGTTCATAAGATACAGGACCGGCGATCTTGCCATGCCGACGGAGAGGAAGTGCCCCTGCGGCAGAGGGTTTCCACTGCTCGAGAAGATAGAGGGCCGTTCATTCGACGCGATCGTCACCCCCGGGGGGAAGAAAGTCGGCGGCTTCTTCTGGACCTGGCTGTCGAGGGCCGTGCCTGGCATCGACAGGTTCCAGATCGAGCAGAGGGACAGGTCCGGCATCATCTTCCGTATAGTTCCCGGTGAAGAATGGAGCGACGAGTACAGGGAGGTGCTTGCCGGAAAGATCCGGGAGAACTGCTGCGAGGATTTCCGTGTCGATTTTCAGATCGTCGACGATATCCCCCTGTCACCGGCGGGGAAGGCGAAATTCATCGTATCCAATATCGAAGAGCGACTCGTCATCAAATCGAAGATCCACAAGGCTCATATCAGCGGCGATGCGCCGGAAAAGAACGACTGCCTGCGGATCGACACGAAGCTGCTGGAGCTTGGCAATGTCGCTCCTTTCGAGAAGGTCCTCATCGTCAACGCCACAAGCGGAGCGAGACTCGAGACCTTCGCCTTCGAGGCTGAGAGCGGGAGCGGAGATATCGTCGCCTGCGGGGCAGTGTCGAGGCTCTGTCGTCCGGGTGACGAGATAAGCATCATGGCCTTTACCTGGTCGACCGGGGAATCGGGTGATTTCAGCAATATCCTCGTTGACGAGGAGAACAGGTTCGTCAGGTACCTCACGGAGAAAGCCGGAGACAGGATCTGAGCGGCATCCTGATCCCGAATCGGCTTTTCATTCTGGCGGGTTTATACTATATTCAGAAACATGAAACGCCTTCTGCTCAAATCGATGATTCTCAGGGTCACTGTGACGCAGGCCGATCTGCGTTACGTAGGCAGTATCACGATCGACGAGGACCTGATCGACAGGGCCAACCTGAGCGAACATGAGAATGTGCATGTCGTTGACCGCACCAACGGCCACAGGCTCCAGACCTACGTCATCAAGGGAGAGAGGGGGAGCGGTGTGATAGGGATGAACGGCGCCGCGGCCCATCTCATCAACGAGGGTGACGAGATCGATATCATGGCCTACAGCTGGTCCTCCAGTGAAGCGCGGCCTGTCCTCATCGAGGTCGACACAAAGAACGGTTTCAGGGGATACGCAGACTGACCCGCCGGGACGATCGATGTTCAAGAGAAACCTCAGACTTTTCACACTCCTGGGAATCCCTGTCGAGATCAATATCTCATGGCTCTTCGTGCTTGCTCTCGTGACGTGGTCGTTCGGATCCGGATTCTATCCTGAATCGTACCCCGGCCTCTTTGCACCCGTAACGATGTGGATACTCTCGCTGCTCACCGCCCTGCTGCTCTTCCTGTCTATACTCATCCATGAGTTCAGCCACGCGATCGTCGCTTCAAGGGGCGGCCTGCCTATTCGGCGGATAACGCTGTTCATGTTTGGCGGTGTCGCTCAGATGGGGCACGAGGTCGAAGAGCCGTCGCTCGAGCTGAGGATGGCGGCGGCAGGCCCGCTGATGACCCTCGTCCTGGTCGGGGTCTTGTTCGGGCTGGCGTTTCTGACGGGGAGCGTGCCTTTTTTGTCGATACTTCTCGGCACGGTGGGCGCTATAAACATCGGGATATTCATATTCAACATGGTTCCGGGGTTTCCGCTCGACGGGGGACGGATACTGAGGGCGATCATCTGGAAGAGGACCGGAGATATCAGGCACGCGACACGGATCGCCGCGGGAGTGGGGAAGGTCTTTTCATATATCCTTGTGGCGGGAGGGGCATTCAGCTTTCTGGTGTACGATAATGTCGTCAGCGGGATCTGGATGGTCTTTATCGGGCTGTTCCTCAGGCAGGCAGCGGTAAGGAGCTACAGGCAGGTCGTATGGAAGAAATCACTGGGAGAACTGAAGGTCGAAGAGATAATGCGGACTGATTTCCCGGCAGTAGATCCGTCGACCGATCTCGAGAGTCTTATCAGGCATTTCTTTCTTCGTTATCACCTGTACAGCATGCCTGTCACGGTCCACGGGATCCTGACAGGGATCGTGTATCTGGATGACGTAAAGGAGATCGACAGTGGTTCGCGTGCCGGCATCAGGACTGGCGAGATAATGAGAAAGGTTCCGGCATCTTCCCTGGCGAAACCCGAAGATCCAGCCTGGGTGCTCTTTGTGCCATTGATGCAGCAGGGGCGCGACATAATACCTGTAGCCGGACCGGATGGGCTTCTGGTCGGCGTCGTGACGCGTAGAGACTATTCGGCACTTCTCGACGTGATGTCGTCTGTACAGCCTAGGAGGTAGATCCCGAGGGATCCCTGTCTATTCTTCTTCTTCTTCCACCAGCGGCGAGATATCTTCCTCGAGAAGCGTGGAAACTCCGTACTTGCTCGTTTTCTTTTCTATGAGGCTTCTGTCTTTCTTGACTCTGAGGCCTTCGTGTATATGTCTTTCCTTATGCTTTGACCTGTGGTTGTTTGCTTTCTTCTTCAACTCGGTCGCTCCTTTCCGGTCCCCCATAATAATGAATCGCTTTGCTCCAGGGACTTTGCAAGATTTATGACAATCAACCTCAGGGTCCCTGTTATCGGGTAGAAGAGGATAAGTGCTTGGAAACAATATAAATAAAACGGGCCGGAAGGGCGTTGTAAAACGCCTCTCCGGCCCGCTCATTGTCTATTCGTCCTGCATTTTGAGAATGGCTGAAAACGTTTCTATTCGGACGCTTTCGGCCTGTTCTTTTCGAATTCGGCCATGTCGATATCGATATCGAACTCGATCGTCTTCCAGGTCATCTCACGGTTTTTTGCCCCGTTGACGTACGTCGTCTCATGGAAGGGGACCATGTACCCGTTGACCGGGCGGTAGTCGTCATAGAAGTTGTGATTCCATCCGCCCTGATCGCCCCTGTCGATTGCGCGTACAGGCAGCCAGGTCTCATTGTCCAGGTCGAAGAATACCGTGTCAGCACCCTCGATGGCTGCGACCCTCGTGAATGCTACATCGGTGAGCAGTGTGTCGGGCTCGACCTCCGTCACGATGTAAAGCGTGTCGGAATGCTCGAGATAGTACGCGATCCCGTCGACGGTCCTGAGGCCCTTCTCGAGCATTGTCGTGTATCGAGCGTTCTGCCTGACGCCGAGATTGATCATGACCCATGCTTCGCCGGCGTTGTAGGTGTACCTGAAGAAGAACGGATGGTCGTAGACGCTGTAGTCCTGGTCGAGGACCATCATGTCCGGCTTCTGGATGAAATAGGTGCAGTCGGCTCTCAGGTCTCCCCAGCCGGGCCAGTTCGTGGTCATCAGGCCCGTGCTCACCGAGGTCTTCCAGCCTGTGGCCCTCTCGATGCCACCGAGGGCCTTAACCGATCTCTTCATCATTCCCTCGGCATCGAGCGGTCCGCCGCAGCTGGAGAGCTGTATGACCGATGCCGCCAGGCAGCATATGGCCAGCAGGGTCAGTGATGTTTTCATTCCTGATATCCTCATTTCGTTACTCTCCCTCTTGTCAGACGGCCAGTTCGTCGTGAGCCCTGATGAGTTTCGACCTGATGTCGATACCGTACGGGCAACTCGAAGTGCAGAGTCCTGCGCATGAAGCGCACTGTCCTGCCTGACGCGACTCAGGTAGTTTTGCGTACCTGCTCATCGCGTACTTTTCCCTGCCGTAGTTATTGAAGTAGAGCCTGTACCTGAGGATGTCATGTACGGGGACGTCCTTCGGACAGGAGTCGAAGCATCCGTCACATCCCGGCCTGCAGTAGTCGCTTCCGAGCAACCCGCAGTATCCCTCGAGGACATTCCTTTCCTTCATCGACATATCAGTTCTGCCTGATACAGCTACGAGCTCGTCGATGTCCTCGATCGTACCCATGGAGATGCAGATCGTGTCGATGTTCGGCTGCGCGAGCATCCATTTCGTCAGTGCCTGCCTCGCCGTGCGGCCATCCTTCATGTACTCTGAATAGTCGATCTTTCTCGCTGCGGAGAGACTCTTCATCGCCACGACAGCTACGCCCTTCTTCTTCGCCTTTGTCAGAACGGGCTCGAGCCCCTTCGTGAGAAAGTTCATTCCGGGCATGATCATGTCGAGATCGGTGTTGTCGAGAAGCCAGTTGAATTCCTCGATCATCTTCGGTCCGTGTGAGCTCGCGCCCCACCCCAGGATCTTGCCGGCCTTTTTCGCTTTCTCGAATGCCTCGGGTATCGCCGGGTTCTGGATCCTCTCAAGACCGCCGAGGTTCGGGTCGCCGACTGAATGTATCAGGCAGCAGTCGACGTGGTCGGTGTTGAGGCGCCCCAGGCTTTCCTCGAGCGCAGTTGTGATCTGCTTGACAGTCGTCTCGGCTGTAAACAGCTCGGGCTCGAGCTTCGTTGTCACATAGAGTTTGTCGCGCTTGGCGGGGAAGATCTTTCCGACGACGACCTCCATGTCGAAGTACTGCCGCGCGGTGTCGACATAGTTGATCCCGCGTTCTATAGCGTACTCCAGCTGGCCGGGTTCCTGCATCCTTGCGTTACCGAAAGAGATGTCGGAGACCTTCCAGCCGGTCGAGCCGAGAGGCCTGTATTCGAGGATCTGCGGCTTTGCCGCTTCCTTGCCCTCCTGCATCAGAGGAGAGCCGAGGACCTTGTCGGCGCCTGCGATCCCTATTCCCGCCCCGACAATGCCGGCCATTCCGCGGCCGAGAAACGATCTCCTCGATATTTCCTTCCTGTCACGGTCCATAACGCACCTCGCTTTCGTGTGCTACTCAGTTCCCTCTTCTTCCTTTTCCTCCTCCAGTTCGAGGCCGTAGCTCTCATGAATCAAGAGAGGAGGCATCGGGCCGTCGAGAGGATTCTTGTCTCTGACATACCAGTCGTACCACTGCATGTGTCTATATAATACGTCTATCCGGCCTGGCTGTTTCCTGTTTCCGTGTCCCCCGCCGGGATACTGGACGAGACGCACGGCCGGGTGGTCGTTCATCTTCAGGCGCCTGTGGAACTCGAGGGACTGGGAGGGATGGACCCTCGAATCGGCCGCTCCGCCGATGATCAGCACGGCGGTCTTGCTCTGATGGGCCCAGTAAATCGGGCTGCGCTTGAGGCTGAACTCCCACTGCTGCCAGTCGGCGTCGAGCTTCTTGCCCGAGTGGACGTAGAGTTC
>DAOVNN010000109.1 GCA_030630165.1 Candidatus Krumholzibacteriota bacterium | reverse complement strand
CGCCAGGGGCATCATCAATGTCTTCGGTATCCAGAACAGGGAATGGTACCCCCGCGAGACGATAGAGCGCGCGGCCGCGGCACTCGAGAAACAGGGGCACGAGGTCGAGCTTATAGCCGGTGACAGGTTCCTCCTGTCGAAGATCAACAAGTTCCTTCCCAGGATATCGAAGAGGCGCAGCAACGGCATCGTACTCAACATGGCTCTCGGAATACAGGGCAAGGCCCGCTACACGCACGTACCGGCAATACTGGAGTCAGCCGGCCTTCCTTACACCGGTTCGAGCCCGATAGGCCACACACTCGCCCTGGACAAGGTCGTCGCGAAGCAGATATTCACCGCGAACGACCTGCCGACCCCCGACTACAAGGTCTTCTCCTCCGCCGACCAGAGAGCGGGCAACCTCGGATTCCCGCTGATCGTCAAGCCCCGGGGCGAAGCGGCGAGCTTCGGGCTCAAGGTCGTCAGGGACGAGGAAGCGCTGCACGAGGCGGTCAACAGGATACTGAACGAGTTCAAGCAGCCGGTAATCGTGGAGGAGTTCATAGAGGGGCGAGAGGTGAACGTCGGAGTGCTTGGAAACAATCCACCGGGGGCCCTTCCCGTGCTCGAGCTTGTTCTGGACGACGAGATCTACACCCATGATGCGAAGTTTGCCAGGGGCCGGAAAAGCAAGGTAAAGAAGGTTTGCCCGGCCGACCTGCCGAAGGAGACTTCCGAGTACATCCAGGACCTGGCGGTGCGCGCCTTCGATCTGCTCAATATCCACGATTTCGCCCGTATAGATTTCAGGCTCGACCGCTTCAACAGGCCTTTCATCCTCGAGGCCAATTCGATGGCAAGCCTCAACCCCGGATCATCTTTCGTTTACTCGGCATCGAAGTGCGGCCTCAGCTACGGTAAATTGATCACTCGTATAGTCGAGGTCGCTGTCGAGCGTTACGCTGCCGAAGAGCCGGAATATTTCGGGAATCAGAACGGAGAGATGAAGAAAAGGACAGTGACCATAAAGTAGCGATGGCCGGCACCATACTGGAGATACCGATGACAGTAGTCAATGATCCTCAATCGCCGATGTATATACCGGAAGAGAACCGGGAGATCGCAAGGGAGCGAGCCGTCGAGCGAAAGAGCCGAATAAAGGAATACCTCGAAGTCCGGGACTCGATCCCGACGGGCACTAACCGCCGGGAGAGGACAGAGAAGAGTAAGGAAAGGATTCTCGAGGTGCTCGGGGGTACCGGGGACGACTGGAACGACCACAGGTGGCACATCAGCAACGTTATCAAGGACACCGCGACCCTTTCGCAGATCCTCGACCTGAACGATAAAGAAGTCGCGGAGATCGAAAAGGCCGCCAGATTCGGTCGCTGGGCAGTCTCCCCTTACTACGCCAGCCTGATCGATCCCTCCGACCGCTCATGCCCGATATACATGCAGTCTATCCCTACGAGCCAGGAGTACATCGAGAAGGGGACCGAGGACCATTACGCGATCAAGTACAACTCACCGGCTCCGCTGATAACACGCCTCTACCCCGACCGGCTTATAATCAACGTGACGAACATTTGCGCGATGTTCTGCCGGCACTGCCTGCGCAAGAAGGATATATCGTCGAAGGACATGATCTATTCGAAGGATGACGTCCGCGCTGCGCTCGACTACATCGCAGCGTCGCCCGAGATCAGGGACGTCCTGCTCACCGGCGGTGACGCACTGGCCCTCCCGGACGACCACCTCGACTGGATCCTCGGCAAGCTCGACGACATACAGCACGTGGAGATAAAGAGGCTCGGCTCGCGCATGCTGGCGACCCTGCCCCAGAGGGTGACGCCCGAGCTGTGCAGCATGCTCGCCCGTCACAAACCCGTTTACCTCAACACGCAGTTCAATTCTCCGATGGAGATCACACCGGAGGCCGAGGCCGCCGTCGACAGGCTGATCGGAGCCGGAGTGATCGTCGGCAATCAGTCGGTGCTGCTGCGCGGCATCAACAACGACGTGAATGTCATGAAGAAGCTTGTCCACGAGCTCGTACGCATCCGTGTGCGGCCGTACTATATATTCAACTGCAAGAAGCTCGAGGGGATAAGGCACTTCAGGGTGCCGGTGGCTGACGGCCTCAATATCATCGAGATCCTCCGGGGGTATACCTCCGGGCTCGCCGTACCGACATTCATAATCACCGCCCCGGAGGGCAGGGGCAAGACGCCGATGGCGCCGACCTACCTGCTCAACTACAACCGCAACGGAAAGCTCCTGTTCAGGACCTGGGCCGGAGATATATGCGAATACGAAGACGAGCTGCTCGATGAATGAATCCCTGCAGAATTCGATACTGGGTCACGTCAGGCGCGGGGCCGGTGACCAGCTCCGGTTCGTGGAGGAGCTGTGCCAAGTCAACAGCTATACCGACAACATCCATGGAGTACAGCGCGTGGCCGGCATGATCCTCGAGAGGGCGGGTTCTCTCTTCCGTACGCACGAGCCCGTCGAGGACGAAGCCGGGCGCACCCATCATATCCTCAGAAGCGGCGGCGACGGTCCGGCTGTATACCTTCTCGGCCACCTCGACACCGTCTTCCCCCCCGGCCATTCCTTCCAGTCGTGCAGCCGGAAAGGCGACTGGCTTACAGGTCCCGGCACGGGCGACATGAAAGGCGGACTGGCCGTAATCGTGTCCGCCCTCGAGGCGCTGAAACACGCCGGTGTAATCGATTCGATGAACCTCTCGATGATACTCGGCGCCGACGAGGAAACAGGCTCGACCGGCTCCCGTGCGATCTACGAACGCGAGAGGGAACGCGCCGCCGCATGTCTCACAGCAGAGTGCGCCGGGGAGAACGGAGAGCTCGTCGCATCACGGCACGGCAAGGCCGGCGGCCGGCTCGACTGCTCCGGTAAACAGGACCACGTCGGAAGGGGCAACGGGAAGAAGAAAAGCGCCGTCCTCGAGTTGTCACGCGCGATAATTGCCCTCGAGTCGCTCAACGGGGTCTTCCCCGATGTCACGATCAATGTCGGGCAGGTCAGCGGAGGGCTCGGCCCGAGCACCGTCGCGGGCGAGGCGTACTGCCTCTTCGACATGAGGTGGCACAATGAGATCTATTTCGAAAAGCTCGTCTCCGAGGCAAGGCGCCTCACCGAGGACCGGACAACCGGCGGCGGCAGATGCCGGCTGACGATACTCAACCACCGCCCCGCCATGCCCGCCACCGAGGGTACTGCGAGGCTGAAGGCCGCACTGAAGCTGATCGCCGGCTCGACGGGAACCGTCATCACTACGGAGCACAGACGCGGCACCTCCGATGCCAATTTCTTCGGGGCCGCGGGCGTCCCCACTATCGACGGCTTCGGGCCGATCTGCCTCGACGACCACACCGAAAGGGAAAGGATACTCATCCCGTCACTCGCATCGAGCACCGCACTGCTCGCCCTCCTTCTCGCCGGACAAGGACCCGGCCTTGCACCTGCATGAGTTTTAATGGATAATATCGGCCTCATCCTCGCTTATACCGCCACCGCCCGGATCCGCTGGATCGTCGTCAGAGCATGAAAAGATAAAAGCAGACAGAACGACGATAAGCACGAAAAAGAAACAACGTGCAGAAATATTGAAATCAAAAGATAAATGGGTTACAATGCATGGCATATAACCGACTGAGTAACTAGGCTTTAGCTTCTTCAGCAGAGGGGAATGAAATGAAAAGGATTCTTGTACTGTTTGTCGTGGGTATTTTTGTTTCCATTTCATTCATTAATTGCGGCGATGATGAGATAACAACTCCGGAAGTCAACAAAGATCCTGTCGTTAATATATCAAGCCCTGATGATGGTTCATCATTTACAGGAGGAGCTGTAATCAGTTTCGCCGGGACAGGGGAGGACTATCAAGGAACCGCCCTGCCCGACAGCATGCTTGTCTGGATATCAGACCAGGATGACACGATAGGCACTGGAACTTCATTTGACAGGGACGATCTGTCTGCAAACACCCATGTTATTACACTGACGGGTACTGACGGTGTCGGGAAAACTGATTCGGAAAGTATCACGATATCTATTGGGGAAGGGGCTGAGCTTATTTCAGTGCCCGCCACAGGCGGCTACCCGATGGGTTGGGATGATTTCACAGGTGGTCACGCAGACCCCGCCCACACAGTCTCCCTGAACGCGTTCCGGATCGGCAAATTCGAGGTGACCTACGCGCTCTGGATGGAAGTAAAGCCCTGGGCTGACGCGAACGGGTATATCATCAATGATGGTGTACAGGGTGACGGGATGGACAGGACAGACCAGCATCCGGTAACGGACATACATTGGAAAGACTGTATAGCATGGTGCAACGCGTATTCAGAAAAGGAAGGGCTGACGCCTGTATATTACACGAGTGCGGCACAGACGCAACTTTACAAGGATGCATCAACAGGTGGAGATGGGAATATAGGCAGTGATTGTGTGAACTGGTCTGCGAATGGGTTCAGGTTGCCCACAGAGGCGGAGTGGGAATACGCGGCGAGGTATATAGATGGCTCAAGTGTTTCACCGGGGGATAAGCACAGCGGATATAACCTGTACCCCGATATAGATGACTGCGCGTGGTTCCGTGATAATTCACATTTAAGCAGTGAGCCTGTGGGTCAATTACAGGCAAACAGCCTTGGGGCGCATGATATGAGCGGGAATGTATATGAGTGGTGCTGGGACTGGTATGCCGGAGATTATTACAGCACAAGTCCGATAAACAATCCTCACGGTCCAGCCACCGGGGTTTACCGTATCAATCGTGGTGCTTGCTGGGGCGAATCCAGTCTTGATATGTACGCTTATCTAGCGCATCGCAGCGGGCAGGCGCCATACACCAGGCACCTCGGCGGCGGGTTCCGGGTCTGTCGCAATGGATCTGGCGATTAGTCCTTGAGGAATCCCTGGATCCTGCGGCAGGATCAGATGTAGGGATTACAGATATACTCGAGGCTGAATTCCGGAAAGCCGTCGAGGTAATCATAGACCAGTCTCGCGGGATCCAGCGCTATCAAACCACAGTCGTGCCGGTCATCGACGTCCTCCCACCCCCATGGAGGATTGGCCGAGCCGGCGACCCTGCCGTTATCATCGAGTATGACGAACGCCGCCTGCCCCTTCCCGTTCTCCTGGAAAACATTTGGATTGTTCCGGTTCTCCCAGAGCCCTCCCGGCTCATGAAAATCGATCAACCTGTACCTGACATCCCTGAACAGGCGCGCCCCGGGTTCCCCGCTTTCGCTCTCATCAACATCAGGCACACCGCTCTCAGTGAGTGATGGATAGTAGGGGATGATATGCTTCTCGGAGCCCCATCCCTTGAGATCTCCCCTGATTCCGTGCCCCTTTGCCTGGGCGTATAACGAGAACCTTGTCCGCTCGCCGTCCTCCATTGGCCAGATACCGCCGTCGATGCCCTCCGTCAGACCGCGGATTCCGTTCTCCCACCCTGCGTCGGGATAGAGATACTCCAACTCGCTCTTCATCCATCCCGCATAGCAGTAGAAATGCAAATGACTGATCGTCATGAAGGCGTCGACACGCTCATCCGCCTCGTCCTTCCTCTTCGTGACGACCGCCAGCGCACCCTCCATGTCATGCAGGTGCTCATCAAACATCTTGCGGATCTTGTCGGTCAGCCTGTCGCCGTCGTACCAGTCCTGCCCGTGATAGAATGCGTAGAGAATAAAGTAATGGGTTCCGGTCTCGACCACCGAGTAATACCCGGCTGCGGGCAGCTCGTTACGCTTGTCGCTGACATAGGCCCAGTTGTCGACCAGTCCCTCGAGATCCCCGCTCATGTTGACCCGGGTGATGAGATCCCCACGCGGATTGTGCCGGCTGACCTTCTGCTTGAGGACAGGGGCATACCTGAGAGCAAGAGCTTCATGTTTGTCAGGAACCTTCGACATCCCATGGAACGGGCTGGTGCTACCAGGTGCTGAAATCAAAGGGAATCGTAGATCAGGCTCCAATAACGCGTTGACGAACAGTTTCCAGCGTGCCTCTCGGACAGTTCCCACCCTCGATCCGGCCGGATCGAGCGAAACGTTCTCATGAGACGATTGTGCGATATAATCGGCGAGAGCGTCTGCATGCTCTTCCGCGCCGATAACAGAGAATATATATCCGAGCCGCTGTGCCCATGGAGCCGGCGAAAGCGCGGCAACTGACATCAGCCTCTTCGGATCTATCGATTCAGACAATTCGGTCAGCACAGAAGCAGTGTTATCCAGTCCGCCCGTATGGGCGGAATATCCGACGAGGTCGAATGCGGTCGCCTCCGGACTGGACACAAGAACAGGACCGCGCGGTGTATTGAATGGAACGACCGGGATCTCATCAATGTTCCGTCGAGAGACAAAGTTCACCCGCACTCTCCCGCACTCGATCGGGGGACGATTCTTCTTGACGATGACCTGAAAGACCTGCGGTTGCTGGTGAGCAGCGCCATGATACCTGGCGGCGCTGAGAAGCGCCACGTAGTATGAAATCTCGAGATGCTCCATCAGCTGCCCGATGAACTGGTCGGCCGGCAGACATCCGATACTCCTGTATTCCGGTGGGACGATCACATGAAACCCGCGGTACGGAGTGGCAACCAACCCCTTCTTCCTGAGCCGTCGAATCGAGGCCCGGGCGGCATTCACCGATGAACCGGTCGCCCGTGCGAACTCCCCGGTTGAGAAATGATACCGTCCTTTTACGGCCAGCTCCATTATGTGATCTGATGCATTCACTTCCACTCCACATGGTTTTACACTAGTAATGTAACACTATGTGTTACTTTTTTCGAGCAATTCCTGTTCCATTGGAGAAAATCGCAAGTAACTGATGTATTATCAACAAGATTTCATCTTGAAAGCGATTCCCGCCACATGATACAGTCCTGTAACTTCCTTTGCAGGACTTCATTGGGGTGTCAGGGTAAGAACAATTATTTCACTTAACTACAGGTGAACAGGGTGACTCGCCATTTCCCTTTTTATAGCCGTATCGGCACTGCATCCAGTATGCGGCGCGCAGCCACATCCATTGTCTTTTTGTGCATTCTCACATCTGGTAGAGTCGTGGCATCCGCTCCTTCAGACCCTGATTCCAGTTCAGACACTCTCCAGATGAATACCGCCGATGCCGCCGTCCTGATCCTCCTTGAAGAGGAGACGTTCGAGATAAAAAACCTGCGTGAAGCTTACCTTGACTACCGGATAAAGAAACGGATATTGCAATCTGTCAATCAGGAAGAGGGCATCTTCTCGTTTCCCGAGAGAAAGGATCTCGAGATTCTTTCCATCGAGGCGAATGCGGTCTATCCGGACGGCAGGGAGGAAACTCTCGACAGGGATGATACACAGTCAGTGCCGGATTTTCCCGATTTCGCCCTGTACGGCGACCAGAGGACGAGGGTGTTCGGATTTCCCAGGCTTCAGCCCGGGACCGAGATCGACGTACGAATACGATACAGAATTAAAAATCTTGTCTTACTGAACCCGATATTCTTTCAGACCGGCCAGCCCATCCTGAGAAGAAGCTATACGCTCATCCATCCCGCGGACATCGACGTCAACATCCATGCTGTCGCCATGGACGCAAGTCCCGACAGGACATCAGATATAGGAAAGGGCAGGAAGGAACTCGTCTGGGAAAGGGGAAAGATCGAACCGTTTGAAGGTGAGTCAGACATGCCTCCGATCAAGCAGTTCATCCCTGCGCTCCGGTTCTCTGTATCCGGCAAACAGAAGTATGGAGAAGATATCGATCTGTCCTCATGGAACGGTATCGTGAACTGGTATCTGGCGCTGACCCGGGAGAGCCTCGAGCCCGATGACCGCGTAAGGAATCTGAGCCTGGCTTACGAACCGGACGAAACGGCAAGGGCAAGAGCGATATATCACACCATCCTGGACAGGCTCCGTTATGTCGCCATATACCTCGGTATCGGAGGCCACAAACCTCACTCATGCGAGGAGGTCCTGGAGCATCGTTACGGCGACTGCAAGGATCAATCCGTGGCGATGACCGCCGTGATGAGGAAATCAGGCCTCAAAGCGCACCTCGTTCTGGTCAGAGCGCTCGAACTGGGACGCTTCGATGACCCGTTGCCTACCTTTGGATACTTTAATCACGTGATAGTCGCGGTCGAGACCGACGGCAAGCTGGTCTTTCTCGATCCGACGTGCAATGCATGCAGTTACGGCATTCTGCCCCATAATATACAGGGAGCGCATGCGCTTGTGATCCGAGAGGGAGAAAATAGACTGATAACCCTCCCAGTCGGACAAACACAAGGAAACATGAGATCTGCATTCTCTGGAATAAGCATCGACTCCCGGGGGACCGCGACGGTTGTCGACACGATGTTATTTGAGGGATATTACGCAAGCATGTATCGAGAGATATTCAGGGACAGATCGGGTAAATCGCCGGAAGAACTGGCGAAGAAACATTTCTTCGCGCATTACCCGCTCGCGAAGGTAGATGATGTCGAACTTCGGGGCGTCGAGCGTACAGCCGAAGGACTGACTCTGCTCTGCCGCGCTACCATTCCTGGATTTATCAGACCCAGATCTACGGTATTTCTCGATCCCCTGATCCAGGGCCTGGCATACGGGGAACGGCAGACGGATCAGCGCAGATATCCCCTCGACCTGGGAACAGCAAGAATCGGGAGATACCGCATGACCCT
>DAOVNN010000053.1 GCA_030630165.1 Candidatus Krumholzibacteriota bacterium | reverse complement strand
GGATTCGCGCCGGGAGGCCCGAATCCGGTCGAAGATTTGGCAAACTGCGCGCCCGCCGTCATGACTGCCCTGCAGGCAGTTACCTTCTCTTCATCGGTCAGCAGAGCTGCTTCGATGATGACCTTCAGAAGGGCGTCGCCGCACCCTTTCTTGACCAGTTCGATATCCTGGCGGACGAAATCCCAGTCACCCGCCTTGACGGCGCCCACATTGATCACCATATCGATCTCGTCGGCCCCCCGCTCGACTGCCCGGTGAGCCTCGAAGGCCTTGACCTCCGAGTCGACGGCCCCAAGGGGAAATCCGGATATCGAGCAGACCTTTACGCGCGTGCCGGAGACCTCTTCGGCCACGAGAGGGACAAAATGCGTATTGACTACAGCGGAGAAGAAATCGTGCTCGATAGCCTCGGCGCAGAGGCGCCTGACATCATCGTCAGTCGCATCCGGCTTGAGCACAGTGTGGTCTATGAGGCGATTCAGTTCCATGGCGATTCTCCGGTTTAAAGACTTTCGTGGATTCCAAGAAGCGACTTGAGGCTTTCTACTCGACCGCTCTTCATGTAGATCCGCACAACCCTCTTGCTGATCCTGCAGAGGACCTCGTAATTGAGACTTCCATCCCACCCGGCCACATCGTCGACACTGAGCTTCTTTTCGCCCTGGTTCCCGAAGATCACGACCTCTTCACCCGAGGCTGGATCGTCAAAGCCGGTGAGGTCGATCATCGTCATGTCCATCGTCACCCTTCCGACGATCGGTACATAGGTGCCCCTGAACAGGACCTCGCCCCTGTTGGACAGACGATGACTCATCCCGTGGCCGTATCCGGCAGCAATAACACCTATGGTCATGTCGGACGGCGCGACGAATGTCCGGCCGTAGCTCACGCTTGAGCCTGCCGGGATCTCCCGCACCAGAAGAAGCCTGGACTTGAAGCTCAAAACGGGCCTTACATCTACCTTGCCGTGGAGAGTCAGCGACGGAGAGTGTCCATAGACAAGAAGTCCCGGTCTGATCATATTGAAGTGCGAAGCGGGAAAGTTGATTATCGCGGCGCTGTTGGCCGTGTGAACAAATTCGAATGTAATGCCGGCCTCAGAGAGCTCATCGAGAATCGTGGTGAATGAATCGATCTGATCGCCGGTATAATCGGAATCGACGTCGGATGCGGGAAAGTGCGTGAATATCCCCTCGAGCTTGAGGCCCTCCATTCCAGTCATCCGGGATATCGCCTCAACGGCGGAGCCCGGCGGCAGTCCAGCGCGTCCCATACCCGTATCGACTTCTACATGCATCCTGCACGTCGTCCCGCGCCTTACCGCCTCCGCTGAAGCAGCCATAGCGAACTCGACCGATGAGGCCGACACGGCCAGGTCGTTTTCGAGGACCTCATCGAGTTCCTCGCGAAGAACGGGGCTGAGTATGAGTATCGGGAGTTCAATCCCTGCGCCGCGTAGCTCCCTGCCCTCATCGAGTGTAGCTACCCCGAGCATGTCGACCCCGCATTCGGCAGCATGCTGCGAGATCCTCACTGCACCGTGGCCGTAGGCATCGGCCTTGACGACGAGAAGGATGCGAACTCCGTCAGGCACGAGGTCGCGGACCAGCCCGATGTTCCACTCAAAGGCGTCAAGATCGACTTCAACCCAGGAAGGAAATCTGTCCATCCGTCTATTCCTCTCCGCTGTTCGATCCGTCTTCCGGGTGACCCTTGAAAATAAATCTGTCGAGAAGCTTGACATACTCGGTCCAGTCTCCCTCGTCCCCGCTTTTCTCTATCACAGTAAGAACGCCGCGGATCTGGGCATCGAGATTATCAAGATAGTGGAGCAGCATAGCTTCGACCGTCATCGGCACCACGGGTGATCCATGCTCGAGATTGCCATGATGGCTGAGGATCATATGCTTTAGTCTCATCGCAAGCTCTTCCGGAAAGTCCTGCATCTCCCTGATCAAACACTCAAGCATCTCGTAACCGAGCGTTATGTGGCCGAGCAGCCGACCCTTGTCGGAGTAGTTGATGTGATTCGTGACCGACAGTTCATCCATCTTTCCGATGTCATGCAGAAGTACACCCGCCATCAGGATATCCCTGTCAACAGGGGAATACACCTCTGCAGCGCGGTCGGCAAGCCGTGCCATGTCCAGAACGTGTTCAGAGAGCCCGCCCACCCAGGCGTGATGCCAGCCTTTCGCCGCTGGAGCCCGGAGAAAATCGTCGCGGAATCCCTCCCCGTCGAAGATACTCTCGAGGAGCTGCTTCAAATGAGTGTTCCCTATCGAGGAGATGACATCTGAGATCGACTGAAAGACCTCATCCGCATTTCTCGCGCTGGTCGGTAGAAATATCGATGGATCGTAATCGCCCTCCTCCAGCTTCTCCATCCAGGCAACCTTGAGCTGAAAACCGCCCTGGTATTCGGTGATCTCTCCTCCGACCTTGACAACGTCATTTATCCCTATCGAGGTCTCGGCCTCTTTAGTAGGCTCCCACCAGACTCCTTTCAGGATCCCGTCGCGGTCACTGAACTGAAAAAGGAGGAAATTCCCGCCGGAGAAATCCCTCCTGATCTTTTTTGATACGACCATTACCCGTTCTACCCGGTCCCCCACCGTCATCTTGCCCGTCATCTGTCCTCCTGAAAATGATGCCCTGATCTTACGGACAATCTAACCTAATCCACACTGGACCGGAGGGTCAAGTGTAAAGGCCTGATTTGTCCGGACCGGTCGCTGGATAAAAAAGCGGCCCCGGAAGATCCGGGGCCGCACGCATTCTTTTTCTGTCGATCTGTCTTACTGACTTACGACGGGAATTACGTTTCCTGCGTAACGCACGTACTTGAGCTCGACCGGACCGGCGATCTTGGAGCTGGTGCGGTAGTTTCTCGTGCTTGTGGGTGGTCTGTCGCCGTAGCTGACACCGCCGTCGAAGTAGTAGTTCTCGGCCATGCAGGCCTTGAGGACGATCTCCATCTCGGGAGAGACTTCCTCGATGAAGAATCTGACATTGGGATAGTTGAGGACGTAAACCATCTCAGGGTCTCCCGTCCACTTGACTTCTTCGTAGGTGATGACGGCCTTTTCGACCTTGAACCTCGTGTTGAAGATATCCTTGAGCTTGTTCGTCTGCGGGCCGAGCGTGCTGATATCGATATCCTCGTACTCACCCTCGTCGAATCCCTTGAGCATCGGCGGGAAAGAAACGCTGTAAGGCTCGCCGACTTCGATCGTGTCACCGCCGGCAACAAAGAAATCGATCGTGAAATGAGTGATGGGAGAGAAGATCTTCCTTGAACCCACGACGAACTTCTTGCCCTCGACCTGCTTGAGCTTGTTCTCGAGATCCATACCGGTGAAGAACTCGATAAGATTGCCTTCCCTCACAAGAGCGATGTCGCCGTGCGCAACGATGAAATCCGGGGTGTCGAAGCTGAATTTGAATCCGGGGCTGGAGATATGAGCATGGCCGGCTTCCCTGATGGTGACCATCTGATAGGTCTCATCGAGTTTGCCGCCGCAGCCTGCTAACAGACCAGCTACAACTACGGTCGCAAGAACTGTCGAGATGAACTTCGACATGGATACGCTCCTTTGTAGGAAGTTAATTGATTCTACCCTCTTGCGTTAAGCAGGAAGTATCTCACCTTACTGTAGACAAATTGTAACGCTGAAAAATTAATACTCTGTCTGCGGCATGTCAACCATATTTTGAATTACCGATAAATCAGCGGGTTAGAGCGATTCGTCGGCCGCTTTGCTGCAGGTCAGTGTGTACCGGCCTCCTTGTCGGTCAGGGGAACGCCATAGGCCCTGAAAATCTCGCGTATCCCCGGATGGATCTCGATATCGTCAGACAGGGGAATGAGCCTCATTCTGCCGTATTCCATACTTCCCGAGGAAGACAGCTCCATATCGATCCGTCCGAGATACTGTCCGAGCCCACCGGTCCCCAGCAGGAGGGTCTCCCCCACCTTTTCGGTCTTTTTCATCAAAGGCTTGCCATGCCCCGTCACGGCAAGGTCGAAATCCTTCACCCTGACGAGGAGATCTCTCGTCCTGTCCAGCCCCATGTGGCTCAGAAGGATGAGAACGTCGGCATCTCTCTTCATGAGGGGAACGACCTTCCTGAGTGTACGTTCGACGGGTTCGACCTTGAATGCCGACCTGTCGATGTAGGCCGGAAACTTTATCGTCTCATCCAGGACACCGGTTATTGCTATCCGCAATCCGCCTTTCAGCGTGATCACTGTATACTGTTTTCCGAAAATTGGCAGACCGGTCAAAGGATCGACGATGTTCGCAGCTATCACCTCGAACTCCGCGTTCTCCGCAGCCGCCTTCAGAAAAGGCAGACCGAATATGAACTCGATCTCTCCGGGCGTGAAGACGTCGACACCTATCAGGTTGAAACTCTCCATCGTCAGTTCGGCTTCCTTTTTCGTGAATGACAGGTCGAGACTGAATGCGTCCCCCACGTCGAGGACCAGGACCTCTCTCGAACCCTCCCTGACCTTTTCGGTATATGTAGCCCGTCGGCCAAGGCCGCCCGTATCCTCCACCGTGCATCCGCATGAACGTATCTTTCCCAGCATGTCGCTTGAGAAAATGATCGCGACGGAAGCCGACTCTGCTCCCTCTGTGTCGCTTCCTCCCCCTCCGCAGCCGTGAATCACAACAACCGAGGCGATAATCAGCAGCAATGCCGCGGCGAGCTTCCCTTTATATTGAACAAGTCTCATCAGCATTTCCTTTCCTGTCCGGTTAAAACGTCGAAGATGAATTATATCACAGGGGCAAAGCGGAATTCCAGCCTTTGCACTTTTCAATACTGACACTATATGCTTATTTATATACTGATGGGCCTGAACTTCGGTTCCATCACCGGGATTGAAAGGAGAAAGATGATATTCAGCACCGGAAGAGATATTCGAATAACTGCCGCGGTCCTTTTCGCCGCTGCGGCTGTAATCATAATAGCCGGATGCGGCGGTGCCCCACCCGACCAGCCTCCCGCGGAAACCGAACCCGAACCCGTGGCAGCGCCGCAGCCAGTGCTGATGGACGCGGAGGTGGCCGCGAAGGCGGGTAATTACGACGTCGCTATCTCGATCATCCAGGATATCCTCTCGGGCAGCACCGATGACATCGAAGCGCTCAGGCTGCTTGCCAGGGTACAGTCCACGAGCGGTGACCGCTCCGGCTCCACAGGTACATGGGAGAGGATTGCGAACCTCGATCCTTACGATCCGGACGCCGCTTATGAGGTCGGCACTTCGATGGCCAGAAAGGATGACTGGGAAGGCGTCAGGACGCGGATGGTCTCCCTCGACACCGCCGGTAAAGCCGACGCGCGTCATTACCTTCTTGCGGGACAGGCCGACCTGGAGCTGGGCTACAGGACCGAGGCGGAGAAATACCTTCTCAAGGCCGGTGACCTCGAGCTGGCGCAGTCGCTGCTCGGAAAGCTCTACTACGACCGCGGAGATCTCGACAACGCCGAAGACGCCTTCGTCAGGGCCCTCGGGATGAACAGCTCGAATTACACGGCCAATCTCCACATGGGATATATAAAGTACCACGAGAAAAAATACCGTGGCGCAATCCGCCACTACACCGCCGCGCACAAAGCCGAGCCGTCCGACCCGATGGCATGCCTCAGCCTGGCTGCTGCATATGAAAAATCGGGCGACCGGACCTCGGCCCTGAAATATTACAGGAAGGGGCTGGGCCTCAAAGGGGTTGCCTTGTCCGAGAGAAAGAAGGTCTACACCACCATGGCAAGGCTTCTGGTGGAGACCGGACAGTTTGACGAGGTCGGGAAACTCGCCTCCGCCGGCGCTGGAGAGTTCTCTTCAGCCGGCGGGCTCTATTTCTATTGGGGCGAAGCGCATCTCAAACAGGGACGCAAAGCGGAGGCGAAGGAAAAATACAAGAAGGCCGCGGAAGACCCTAAATGGAAGGATTCCGCGCTCAAGAGATTCCACTCTATAAAATGAGGTGACCGATGGGTGGGAAAGACGGCAGTCCTGCCAGATCGTTATTGACCGAGAGATGGATGACCGCTGCGATAGTCGTCATAACGCTGCTCTTTCTGTCGATCAACTGGTACTACTACAACAAGACGCGATCCGCTCTCGACGATGAGTTCAGCATAAGGCTCAGGGCTCTTGCCTCCCTCGCGGCAGCCTCAGTCGATCCGGACCTCGTGGACACACTCTCTCCCGAGCTCGCGGGGTTCGGCATGGACGACTCAAATGTCGCGTCTCTCGATGCAATCGCCCTCGAGTACGATCTCGCCAGCATACAGGTCCTTCGTGAGGACGGCATCGTACTGCTTACGACAAGGCCCGACCTCTTCCTCCATGGCGAACTCTACCCTCTCTGGAACATGGATCACGAAGAGATCCTCGTGGCCCTTGCCGGGACTCCCTCTTCGACCGGACTCTACAGGTCACCAGGCGGAGGATATATCAAGGCCGGATACGCCCCCGTCCATTCTCCTTCGGGGATTTCCTCAATCGTAGTCGCCGCCGAGGCCGATGCCGACTTCCTCCAGGGTATGGCCGGACTCCGCGCCCTGTTGATCGTCGCGACGACGGTCTCGCTGGCGGGCCTCGCTATCTTTATATGGCTCGTTTCAAAGGCGACAGGATCGCTGATCAGAACAAGGGAATCGCTGATGCATGCCGAAACGCTCGCATCGATGGGCAGGATGGCGGCCGGGATAGCCCATGAAGTCCGCAATCCCCTGTTCATCATACGCAGCAGCGCCGAGAACCTTAAAAAGGAACATCCAGGGAATGCGAAGGGTATAGATGAATTTATAATCGACGAGGTGGACAGACTGAACGGGATACTCACCGATTACCTGCTCTTCGCGAGGAACGAATCGACCAGCGTCATCGAGACCGACCTGGTCAGGCTGCTCGATCGCAGCATCAGACTCGTCAGTGATCCCGAACTTTCGGGAAAGATCGCTATCGAGACGCAATACGCCGTCGATCAGGCGACCATCGAGGGTGAAGAGAAAAAGCTTCAGCAGGTCTTTCTCAATCTTCTGCTCAATGCATTCCAGGCTATGGGTGAGTCGGGAAACCTCACTGTATCTCTTGAACGATTAAAATCGGATTACGTAATAGAGTTTGACGATTCGGGACCGGGGATCCCGGAAAAGGATCTCGAGAGGGTATTTGAACCGTTCTACACCACCAGGCCGTCCGGGAGCGGTCTCGGCCTCGCAATAGCAAGGAGAGTCGTGGAGAATCACGGAGGCACGATAATAATAACCGCCGGCAAAAACAAAGGCACGGTCGTGACTATAAAACTGCCTGTCGACCGCGCGGGATCAGGAGATACTGATGAGCCGAGTATTGATAATCGATGACGAAGAGAAGATCACCCGTATCCTGAAGGAAGCGATCTCGAAGGAGGGATATGACGTCGAGACACGCTCCGGCGCCGAGGAGGCCCTCCCCCTGATCGAGAAGGGCGGCGTCGATATCATCCTCTGCGACCTCCGCCTCGGCGGGATGGACGGCCTCGAACTTCTTCGCAGGTCGAGGAAGAGTTCTCCAGGAACGGATTTCGTGATGATGACGGCATATGCGAGCGCGACGACCGCTGTCGAGGCAATGAGGCTCGGAGCTTATGAGTATCTCATAAAGCCGTTTCAAATCGACGAGGTGACACTCCTTCTCAAAAGAATATCGGAAAGGCGCGAATTGATGATCGAGAATCTCGCGCTGAGAGAGAAGATGTCTTTGAAAGGCGACGGCAGGATCATCGGAGATTCGCCCGGCATCCGATCCGTTCTGGATCTTATAGGCAAAGTGGCACCTACCCCCGCACCCGTGCTGATCACGGGAGAGAGCGGGACCGGAAAAGAACTCGTTGCGGCCGAGATCCACACGTTGAGTTCGAGATCGACAAAGCCGTTCATCGTGATAAACTGCGCAGCGGTCCCCGAAAACCTGCTCGAAGCCGAGCTTTTCGGGCATGAAAAGGGTGCTTTTACCGGTGCGATCCAGAAGAAGCCCGGACAGTTCAGACTCGCCGACGGAGGTTCTCTTTTTCTCGACGAGATCGGAGAACTGCCCCTTGCCCTTCAGGCGAAGCTTCTGAGGGCGCTGGATAACGGTGAATTCCTTCCGCTGGGCAGCACCAGACCGGTGAAAGTCGACGTGAGGATAATCGCCGCTACGAATCGCGATCTTGAAAAGTCATCAGCAACGGGCGGCTTCAGGCAGGACCTGTTCTACCGGCTGAACGTCTTCCCCATCCGGATCTCACCACTGCGCGACAGGAAGGAAGACATCCTGCCTATCTCGAGGGCCTTCCTCTCCGGCAGGGCATCATCCAGCGAGATCTCTGCCGATGTTGTCGAGATGCTCGAGGCGTACTCCTGGCCGGGTAACGTTCGGGAGCTTCGCAATGTTCTCGAACGCGCCATCATACTATCTGGCGGCAAGCCGGTCGAGCGGGGACATATCATGATCCCGGGGGAAGGACCTGACGCAGCCGGCGACGGTCTCTCCGCTCTGGTCGGCAAAAAAAGCCTTGAGGAGATCGAGAAGTCACTGATAGATATTGCACTGGAAAAGGCCGGCGGCAACAAGAGCAAAGCGGCCGAGCTGCTCGGCATAACGAGAAGGACCCTGTACAGCAGAATGGATAAATACAGGCTGGGAAAGGGCGGCGGAGATTGAACACAGCGTCCCGGCCGTGTACTCACAGGTTCACCAGAACTGTCCCTGCAGGTACAACCAGGGGAGTGACAGCGAACAGCGCATAGACATAACAACTTGTGATACAGGCAGTTACAACAGCGGTTCGCTCATGGCATATATGTTGCGTGTTTTGAGTTCCGGTAACGGGAATTGAAAGGAGTCCCGCCGGAGATGAACAAAAAAACGACATACATTATTATGGCCGCGCTACTGATCGCGGCAGTGCTGCAGCCCGGGAACGCGATTGCGCAAGTAAACGACCAGATCGATCCGGATAAGACGCGCTATGCGATCGAGCGGACCGACGAGATCATCGCCTCCGCCGTCGAGATCGTCCGGGATACAAGGAGCCAGAAGGCTCGTACTGCTCTCGAGTATTCCATGCAGCTCCAGAACAAGGCAAAGATCAGCGCCGGACGTGACAATAACAGCATGGCCTATCAGCTGACCATGCAGGCGAGGGATGAAGCCTGGCACTCCATCAACCTTGCCAGGACCGCCGCGAGACAGGAAGAAGTGACAAAGCGCCTCGCTGAACATACAGGTGAGAAGCTCGTCATGCTCAGAGCGAGGATCGCCGAGTCCGGGGTCAGGGACGAACGGGTATTTCGGCTGATGATTGAATCACAGAGCCTCCTCGAGAAGGCCAGGATAAATTACCAGCAGCTCCGCAGCGAGCTGGCACTGAGGCTGACCGAGGGAGCTTTCAGGCTCGCCAAACAGGCTGAGGATCGGTTCAGGAGATCCCTCAACCTCATGGAGATGTGCCAGAGACGACTGGCACTCCTCGAAAGGCTCTCCGAGAGAGCGCAAGCGCATGTGGAGGAATCCGGAAACGACAGGGCTGAAAATCAGCTCCGCAGGGCCAAGGAACAGCTCGCCAGGGCCAGGAACGTTTTCACCGCGGGACGTTACGAATCGTGCAGGATGAACCTCGAGAATGCCGAGAGAATGCTGCGCGCCACGATGAGAAATACAGCGAGAAACCGCACCGGCAATCCCGAGAATATGATGGCCGAAGCGAGAAGGCTCCAGCAGAGAGCCGAAGAGATGATCGGCGCCCACGAGGGAGCCCCGGAAAGCGCATACATGATGCTCGAGCAGGCCAGGCGGATGCTTGACCGCGCCGAAGCCGAACTTACCGAGGGTAACTCCGCAGAAGCACTGCGGCTGATGGAAGAGGCGCGAAGGATGCTTCGCTCAGCCGTCGAGAAAACGCGCTCCGACATTCCGCCCGAGCAAGCCGCCGACGAAGTCGAACGGGCCGCCGAACTTGGCGAGATGGTCAGGGCGACGGTGGAACAGTGTGAGGCCGAAGGGGCCCGCAACCTGTACGAAAGAGCCAACGAGCACATGGTCCGTGCGAAGGAGAACCTCGACAACGGACAGCACGACCGCGCCATTGCAGAGGCGAGGATCGCCCGCAACCTCTTCAACAGAATAAGAGAGATATGCGCTCGATGAGCGCCAGATATCTACGCTCGACGGCGCGCGCTATCGTTATGCTCGCAGCAACGATCCTGGTCGCGTGTACCGTAAATTCCCCGCCTCCTCCCTCCGGAGGCGGGGAATCAGCTATAGATACGCTCTCAGCCGCCACCCGATCCCCTGACAGCAGTTATTATGCGGCGGATTATCCTGACTCTTCGGTCACCGACTACGACAGGATATTTCTCGAGATCCACTCTGAACTTACCGCTGAACTGCGGAAGCTCGAAAAAGGGGGCAGAGGTGGAACGAGACTTGCCGAGATACTGTCTATTGTGAAAGCGGCTGAGGAGTTTTATCTTGAGGGCAACCCCCTGGTTGCCATCAAACTGTTGACTGAAGCCGAATTACTTTTAAGGCAAGCTCCCTGATCATGAGAAAAACCGGACTTCTCAGGGTGCTGATGCGATCATTCGCACCGGCGCTGTCACTTATTATCATCCTCTCTGCCCCGCCCGCGGATGCGGCCGAGCTTCGTAACCGTCTGCTCGCCGGATATGACTCGTTCATAGACAGATTCACTCTTATCGAAGACGATACGACCGAGACGATTCACG
Organism: Candidatus Krumholzibacteriota bacterium; assembly: GCA_030630165.1. Classification (GTDB taxonomy): domain Bacteria; phylum Krumholzibacteriota; class Krumholzibacteriia; order Krumholzibacteriales; family Krumholzibacteriaceae; genus JAUWCL01. The sequence goes on along the minus strand of DAOVNN010000053.1, from coordinate 690 downwards.
AATACTACGCCGGTCTCGACAATTATTTTCTCACTTCCAACGGTCCTACGAAATTCACCCTGAGGAATATTTTCAAGTACGGCAACCAGACGATCGATAACGATCTCAACGGCGTACTCAACGCAGGTTCGCGAAAGAGCCTGCTGATGCAGCTGCGCGGAAACCTTCGCCTGAAATTCTTCCGCGAGAGAAGCGATTACGAGTTCGGCAACGACTACGCCCAGTCGAACCTCCATCTCAAGCTGGGCAAGCAGCTCGGCGACAGATGGTATGTGATTTCCAAATCGAGGGTTGAAATGATCGCTTTCGAAGATAGGACACAGTTCGACTACGATTACCGATATTTCGATACAGGGCTCGGAGTGGAAACAGGCAATTATTTCAACAGGTATGTACGGGTCTTCGCCGCGCTTGGCCGCAGGGAGGCGCCCGATACGACGGACCTGAGCTTTGACAGGTTACGTACTGAAGCCGAGGTGAGGCTGTCCTCAGGCTCGCTGTCATTCGATTTTTCGGCACTCGGCGACAGGCGCGAGTATGAAGGGATCAGTAGAAGCGACTACTGGTTTGTCTTCTCCACAGGCAGTGCTACATGGACCGGCATCAGCGGCAGGACCGTCACAGTCAGGGTGGAGTCAGAGCTGCTTTATTACGACACACAGACGAGGACCTGGTTCAACAACCACTTCT
>DAOVNN010000188.1 GCA_030630165.1 Candidatus Krumholzibacteriota bacterium | reverse complement strand
TGTAAAATGTATCCCGAGCCACGATTCGCCGAATGCCCTTGGAAGGGGCGGAAACGGATCGGCGCTCCTTATGGCCCTCAGCGCGGACCGATCGAAATGGGCGTTCCCCGAAGGTGTCTCGACCCGCAGGTCGCTGACCCGGCCGTTGCGCGAGAGCCTGAAGTATACAATGCACGCGATCCCGCCGTCTCTTCCGCCCTGCGCCGACAGCCAGTTCTCTGACACCTTCCGCTCTATGGCGGAGAGATAGTAGGAGAAGGGGAACTTCCGGGCATCGACCGCGACCTCGGTCTGGCTGCCTTCCTGCATCGAGACATCCATCGGCTTGTCCTCGGGCTTTGTCTCAGGCTTCTTTTCCTCAGGTTTTGTCTCAGGCTTCTTTTTCTTGGGCTTCGGTTTCGGCGTGGTGACCTCAGGTTTCTTGACCTCGACCTTTGCCTTCGGCTCCTCTTTCGGCGCCTCTACTTTCGGGGCGACAAAAGGCCTTAATATCTTTACGTTGTAGATGTTCTTAGGCACCTTCATCTGGGGTACCAGATTAAAAAGGGTAAGCGTCGCCCACAGGAGAACGACGTGAACGAGGATCGATATAAGCAGAGAAAACCTCATTCCTCCCGCCCCCGACGCGGATCTGATCATCTGTCTTCCTGATCGGCAATCAGTCCGAGATCCTCGATGCCCATCATCTTGATCCGGGCGATCACTCTCATGACCGAGCCGTAACGCGCTTCCTTGTCGGCGCGCAGGAATACCCTTGGAGGGTTCTCGTCCAGAGCCTTGCGCAGCTCCGAGGAGAACTCCCTCCACTCGATCTTCCGCTTGTCTATGAAGACTTCTCCATCCTCGTTGACCGAGACCGTTATCCCGTCCTGCTCCTCGATGACCTTCGCTTCCGCCTTGGGCAGCTGAAGCTTGACGCCCGCCTGGAGGAAGGGCGCGGTCAGCATGAACGCGATGAGGAGCACCATGATAACATCGACGAGATTGGTGATATTTATCTCGGCTATCGAAGAGTATCTCTCTTTATGTCTCTTTTTCATGAGTATCTCTTCTCGAGAAGCCTCGTCCTGAACCTCACCGCGAACAGTCCGACCTTCTCCTCGCGTCGCCTGATCACGCGCACGATATAATTATAGCCTATCACCGCCGGGATGGCCGCGCCGAGGCCGAAGACCGTCGTGATAAGCGCGTCGGCGATACCCGGTGCCACGACGTAGAGACTGGCCGAACCGCGCGCCCCCATGCTGAGGAACGAGCTCATGATCCCCCACACAGTTCCAAGCAGCCCGAGGAAGGGCGCTACCGTCGCGGTGGTCGACAGGAATATCAGGTATGACTCCCACTCGGCTACGATCGCATCCATCGCCGAGTCGAGAAAGCCGTCGAGATGTTCCATGTCACGGAGCTCTCCACTGTCGATCTCACCCTTGACCATGATGACCATCGAAGCCTCGGGACTGTCCGGAAATCCGGTCGCTTTGTCCGCCAGAGAGGACAGGGAAGTCTCCTTTTCGAACAGTTCGATGAAGTCGGCGCTCTGTTTCTTTGAACGTTTGAAATACCGTATTTTTTCAACCATTATTGTCCAGGATACGACTGACAGCACAAGCAGAAGCACCAGGATAGCCTTGGCCAGCATGCCCGATCCGGCAATAAGTTCTGTAAAGCTCTCCGCAACCTGCAGAAAGACCGGTAACCCCGCAAACCCCATATTCAGCCTCCTTTTCCAGCTTCAACGGGCAATTTATCATTATACCCCCGGGCGGTCAAGTTTGTTTCAAAAGCCCGGAACGCCCCCCCTGAACGTTTGTATAAGATAGTGGAAGATCGTCCCGGACGCCAATCCCTCTTGTTCCTCATTGTTCCCCGAAACCGTCCGGAACATTGTCATATCACCGTTTGGAACGGTCTTTGCCTTGTAAAGAAGTAGTAATGCTACTATACTGTTATAGTAGTGGACAGGCGCTCAGGCGGGGTGCCAGCCTCACCATGGTAAGCGTCAGTCGTAGTTACCCCTGGAAGGGAGCCTGGTCATGAATCGTTCGCTACTGACCTTCCTTCTGGCTGTTATCGTCATATCGTCCGCGGCCGCTTCAGCGGCGCCGGTGGAGATCAATAACTCACCAGCCCTGAAACCTGTCGCCGCAGTCGATCTCGATGTCTCTCTCCGTCTTATCGGCGGAAGAGGCGCGGTACTGATGCCGGGCCGTGACATCAACCTGACTTTTCAGACCAGTTCGGACGCATACGTAATAATCTACAACATCGACAGCGAAGGATATGTACACCTGCTGTATCCGGCCAACGGAAGACCGGAGATGATAAGTGGCAGAAAGGTGCACTTCCTTCCCGAACAGGGAGCGGGCATAACCTGGGAAGTCGGAGGAAATACAGGCGTCGAGTACATCCACGCCATCGCAGTAGATGATCCCTCCAGGATCGACCGGGACGAGCTCTACTACCTCGCGCAGAACAGCACGATGCCCGAGGAACGAAGGCTCAGGATCGACATGGACCCCTTCCTTGCCTTCAACATGATAGACGAGGAACTGATCGGTGATGCCGAGCGGATGACGCCGGCGACCGACTACACCTATTTCTACATCAACCGCAAGGTCGACTACCCCGGATATCTCTGCTACAAGTGTCACTCCCCATCGAAGATCGCCGACCCGTACGCGATGGAGTGTCCCGAGGTAGACATCGAGATGATCGCGGCTAACGAGGATGCCGGCTATCCCTACCCGCAGCTGTTCGCCGTAATTCAGGCCGGCGAGACAGGGCCTGAAGACGAATACGAATCGTACACATATTATGCCGACAACCTCCAGGTCGGATACGACGACTACGATTACGACCAGCAGAAGGTCTACCTGTCCGTCTACCACGACTACTACAACTACTCTCCCTATTACTACTACTGGCCGGGATACAATTCCTGGTTCATAAACTGGAGCCCCAGCTGGTACTGGAACATTTCCTGGGGAATGGGATGGGGAGGCGGATGCTACTACCATCACTATCCGTTCTACTCCTGGTCTCCCTACTCGCATTATGCCTACCGGGACGGATACTACAACGGGTACTGGGACGGTTACTACGCGGGCGGAGGATACTACCATGGTGGCTACTACCCCGCAAACAGCAGATCCCTGTATGCGGGCCGGGGATTTACGAAGCGCGGGGCTCTCGACTATTCCTCGACAAAGGTCAAGACGAACCGCACTTCCGCGGGCGGCCGTCACACGAAGCGCGGATCACTCGACTACTCTTCTACGAGAGTGAAGTCGAACCGGGAGGCGACACTCGCCTCGAGCAGGCTTGTCAAGGAGAGGACGAGGGCCGCTTCAACGAAAAGTTATCAGCGTTCCCGCCTGGCCAGGCAAGTCACCAGGGACAGGGCTTCGACAGGATTCAGGTCGTTCGAGACGAGCAGGTACAACACCGGCAGATCAAAGAAATACGACCGGAGCGTCTACGGTAACTACGGCACGACCCGCAGTGCCAGATCGACAAACCAGAACAGCAGGACCTCGACACGGACGAGGAACCGTACTGTCAACAGCGGAGGAACCCTGAAGACCGACAAGGGCGACAGGAGCTTCGAACGTAACTCGACGAGGAAAACAATCCAGCGCGGCACCACCCGGAAGAACGCGGGCTCAGAGCTTGAGAAGCGAGTACGGTCACGCAACTCCAGCAGGGAGACAAAGGCCGGAGATAAAGGCGTCGTCCGCGACAGGTCCTCGCATAGAAAGACTTCTACCCGCTCAGGAAAGTCGGCCCGCTCGACGAAGGATTCGAGAAAGAGCAGCACCGGCACGAGAAAGAGCAGCACGAACAAGAGCTCTTCGCGAGACAGCGGGGTCAGGAAGCAGAGCAGCTCGCCCAAATCGTCCGGATCAAGCGGAAGAACCAGCACCAGAAGCAGTTCGACCCGGTCCTCTGGCAGCAAGTCCTCGGGCAGCAGGTCCTCTGGCAGCAGGTCTTCGGGTAAGACTTCCTCTGGAAGCAAAAGCAGCGGGGGACGGAGACGCTGATCCCAGTCGATAAACAGCTATAAAATGGTCCCCGGATCAAATGGTCCGGGGGTTTTTTTTACCTCTCTAACATGAACCTGTATCTCGTCCAGTCGGCGGTATTGACGATGACCACCGGGTCTTCGGGCCCGATCGTTCCCGCTGCCGTGAGCTTTATCAGCCCCGCCAGCGTCGCAGCGCCTTCGGGTGAGGGGAATATCCCCGCCCCCCGTGCCATCCCGTACGCGGCATCGAGGATCGCTTCGTCTGTGACCGAGACAGCCGTCCCTCCCGTCTCACGCAGCGCCCTGAGCACCTGTCTGTCGGCCCTTGAGCCAGGAACCCTGATCCCCGAAGCGATCGTCACCGGAACGGGCCAGGTTGTCATCGTTTCTGCTCCCGACTCGAACGCTTTCACTACCGGGGCGCATCCCTCGGACTGAACAGCGACTATCCGGGGCTTCTCACCGGCCAGCCAGCCGAGCTCCTCGAGCTCGAGATATGCCTTCCAGAATGCCACTACCCCTGTGCCGCCTCCGGTCGGGAAGATTATCCATCGGGGAGTCCGCCCATCGAGCTCATCCTCTATCTCAAAGGCCATCGTCTTCTTGCCCTCGACCCTTCCGGGTTCCCTGAAGGTACTGATCGCGAACTCGCCCTCTTCGAATCCGTCATCCGCCATGGCCCGGGCCGCGTCGGGCAGGATCCCTTCGATGGTCCTCACGTCCGCCCCGTATGCGGCACACTCCTCTTCCACACCTTCCGGAGTAACCGACGGGATATATATCCTCGCGGCGAGACCGGCGGCCGCGCCATAGGCGGCCAGAGCGAGGCCCGCGTTGCCCGCCGAGGGGATGACTCCGGCCCGTGCGCCGAGATCGACCAGCCTGGAAACTGCGGCGGCCATCCCTCTGGCCTTGAACGATCCCGTCGGATTGAGTGCCTCGTTCTTGATGTAGAGCCGGCCGCAACCGGCCGTGGATGCCAGTGCCGGCGCCTCGATCAGCGGTGTATTTCCCTCACCGAGGGATATCTCGCGTGAATAGACGGGAAGCAGGTCCCTGAAGCGCCAGATTCCTCTGCCCGGCCCGTAGAACTCCTCACGGGTCACGTTTCTCTTCAGAATACCCAGGTCGTAACGTGCCAGAAGGGGCCCGGAGCATGAGGGGCACTCGCCGGCAGCGGACCCGGCCGGCACATCTCTCTCGCAGTTGCCGCATCTGTATCCTTCGAAATATCTCACCGTTTTCCTTTCTATTCGACCTGGCCGGACCCTCCCCGGCACTCAAGTTTTCCTTGACCTGCGGCGGCATGTCAACAGAACTTATTGATTATGATCGCATGGATAGAAATAAGCGGCCTCCGCATCGGCACCTTCCCCGCTCTCGAAGCGCTCGCTCCGGCCCTCAGGGTATGGTTCACCGCGAGAAGCGGCGGAGTCAGCAGACTTCCCTTCGATTCGCTCAACCTCGGAAGCCATGTCGGCGACAGACGGCACGACGTCCTCGAAAACAGGCGCAGGCTGAAAAGCGCGCTCGGGATCGGGAAGAACCGTGTAGCAAGGGGCGGGCAGGTTCACGGTATCGAGATAGCATCGGTGACGAGAGGTGGAAAGTTCGAGGATACCGATGGGTTCATCACAAGTTCGAAAGAACTCGCCCTGGCAATAAACTCAGCCGACTGTTTTCCCCTGGTGATCCATTCGCCCTCCGAGATGGTCACAGCAGCGCTTCATGTCGGACGTTTCGGGGCGGCGGGCGGAATCATCGAGGAGGCTTTCGGGCTACTCTACGACAGATTCCACATCGATCCTGGAAATACAGTGGCTGTATGCGGGCCGGGGATATGTCCGCAATGCTACGAGGTCGGACGTGATGTAGCGATGGGATTCCCCTCCT
>DAOVNN010000351.1 GCA_030630165.1 Candidatus Krumholzibacteriota bacterium | reverse complement strand
TAGAGCATCACCCCGAGGGAGAAGATATCGCTGCGGTGATCGACTTCCTCACCCCTCGCCTGCTCCGGGCTCATGTAGGCTGCCGTTCCCAGGGTGTATCCCGCCTTGGTCAGCTTCGTCCTTCCGGCGAGCTTCGCCAGGCCGAAGTCGATGATCACAGCATGGCCGTCCTCTGTCAGGAGCACGTTGGAAGGCTTGATGTCCCGGTGCACGATGCTGCGCTCGTGAGCCTTGGCCAGCCCCGAGGAGACCTGGGCCGTGATATCGAGCGCCTCCTCGAAGCTCAGCGCTCCGCGATCGATCCTCTCGCGCAGAGACTCCCCCTCGTAGCAGGCCATGACCATGAAGGTCTGGCCGTCATCGCTCCGGCCAATCTCGTGCACGACTCCTATGTTCGGGTGGTTCAGCGCCGAGGCAGTCTTCGCCTCGTGCGTGAAGCGCCTTGTCGCTTCCTCGTCGGCGACCATATGCGGGGGAAGGAACTTGATCGCCACATGGCGGTCGAGAGTCAGGTCCCGGGCCTTGTAGACCACACCCATCCCGCCCTCGCCGAGCTTCTCGAGGATCTGGTAGTGGGATATGGTCTCGCCGATCATACAAGTCCCATCCCATGGTCAAAGATGTAGTTTTTTCTTTATTCGATAGATGTCCCTGTTGTCGCGATTCATTGTATACCTATTGCAGGCAGAAATCAAAGAAAATGACAGGATTTAACGGACCGGACCACGGTGACCGTATTTTATTGAATTATACACGCATTTATGGTAGCCTTTCTTTAGAAAAGCGGATAAATCTTACATCTTTACTGTATAATTCACGACCTGCCAATTGGTAAGGAGGGGAGCCATGAGAATATTCATGAGCGCTGTTTTAATCGCTGCAGTAATTCTGTGTTCAGTATCTGCAGTATCAGCCAGGGACGTCCGTAATGAAGGCCTCCGTTTACAGAGAATGGAAACAGGCGAAACGGAGCCCTCTCTCATCGATCCAGGTATACAGACCCTCATGACCGCAACAGCTGCTGACACCTACTGTATCGTCTGGTTTGACTTCGAGCAGATGGACTGGCAGGGCTGGACGAGTGTCGATCGGACCGCCCAGGTAGATACATTCTTCCATGTCGATGATTTCTCAGGGCTCGGCGGTGGCGCCTTCGGCCGCCTCGTCGCTCTCGAGGGAACAAAGTCGCTCTGGTGCGGCACCCGCCCCGGCACCGATTTCTACATGTGCTCGTGGTACAACGCCCCAGGTTACGGTAACGCCTGGAACCAGATCTGCTCCTCGGATGTCATCTCTTTCACAGGAGTCCTGACCTGGGCCTTCAAGTGCGTCTTCGACTCTGAGCCCGACTGGGACTTCACATACATCGAGTACGACGCCGGTAACGACAACTGGGTCGAGATTGCTCACTACGACGGAGTCGATACTTTCATCGTTGCCGAACAGCTTCTTCTTTCCCAGACTGCCACCAAGCTTCGTTACCACTTCGTCGCCGACGGCGCCTGGTCCGACCAGGACGGCCTCTGGGACACGGACGGAGCGTTTATCGTCGACAGCATCACGGTGATCGACGCCGGTGGCATAATCGATTATGAGGATTTCGAAAGTTACGCGTCCGGAGCCAAAGGAAAGCTCGGTATCTGGAACTGTACAGTCGAGGATGCTTTCGGCGCTTACGCCAGTCTGGCACCTAACCTCGTTGACAAGGATCCCTGCAGTGACAACTTCGGAACCCAGATTGTATTCTTCGTAGGTTCGCCTTATCCGAGCGCCGATTATCCCGGCCTTTTCGACACTCCGTTCTGCTCGGGTCCCGGCGGAATCTCCGCTCCCTGCCAGAACGAGATGGTCATCTCCCCCATTATCGATATGATGAGTTACTCCACGGCATGTGACGAGAACCAGGATGCCGCCATTCCCGGAGCAGATGCGGCCCAGCTTGGAGGCGCAGTGCTCTGGCTGATGAATTACCGCGATCTTCCGGTCTGGAACCTCGTCTTCTACACCTGGTCGGTCCGCAACTTCGTCGACGGCTGCCCTGGTCAATGGCTCGACCGCAACTACGTATTTTACGGCGCTCCAAAGGATTATATTCAGCACAACGAGGATATATCCGATCTGGTCGGGGCGGATCCGATACAGGTCAACGTGGGCGTCGTCGACATGTGCGATATCTGGTACGGGACCTACGGCAACTGCGCGGCCCATACGCCTACGCCGTGGTTCGACAATATCCGCGTATACCGCTACAAGACGGTCGGTCCTTCCTGGAGCGCGCGCCCGCTCGATCTATTCCAGGATACCTTCCCCCAGGAAGCCGAAGCCAGTCCCGATCCGATGGAAGAGCTCTGCCGCGCCGATGCCGCGAACGACATCGCTCCCGGCGACGAGTACTCCCGTATCGATCCGGGCGACTCCACCGTCGTTACGTGTGCTGCTCCTCTCGCCGGCGGCCTGGACACCCTGGTCACCGGTGAAGCGAGAGTATACTTTCACTGCAACGTCCATTTTCTCGGCCCTGACGGCAAGCCCGACATCGCGGGCCCAACGCTCGAGGGAACGTACGGATCGTATGTAAGCGACGACGGCGACTGGACGGTCTTCCTGTGCGAGCCTGCCGCCACTTCGGCCGGCAACATCGCGCCCGACAAGTACTGCATCGACCTCAATGACTCGCTGTTTACGCGCGGTTATATGATCGAGTACTACTTCAAGGCATATGACCTCTTCGGTGCCACCTCGACCTACCCGGCTTCGGCTGAGGAAGTCGACAGCAACCGGCTCGAGTTTACCTGTCTTCCGACTCTCAGGATCGTACCGGGCGTCCTTTTCTGCGACGACTTCGACGGATATGGCGGAACGCCCGAAGGAACCGTAC
>DAOVNN010000176.1 GCA_030630165.1 Candidatus Krumholzibacteriota bacterium | reverse complement strand
CTTTAAGCAATGCCTTAAGCTCGAACATCTCTGTATCCCACTCATCTGTATCGATGCGAAGTGCTTCAACAAGTTCAGGATTCACTTTTTCATAAAATCCGCCTTCAGTATCATAAACAAATGCTTTACCACCTGTCATACCTGCACCAAAATTCACCCCTGTTTTACCAAGGATCACCGCTGTACCACCTGTCATATATTCACAAGGGTGATCTCCTGTTCCTGTACACCGACGGCCTGAGTGAGGCGGAGAACCCTGAAGGCGATATGTACGACGAGGAGAGAGTGGAGGAGTTCGTCATACGTAACCGCGACCTGGGCATCGATGAGATGGTGGAGCTCCTCGCCGCCGAGGTGAAGGAGTTCATGAACGGTATGGAGCGCAAGGACGACCTGACCCTTCTGATTGCGAGGGTCAAGGATTGATAGAGGCCGGCTTGCCGGTTGTTTAAAAGGGGGGTAGATGAATTACAAGACGAGTTTGTCCGTTACTGTTTTCACCTTGTTTATCGCCGCCGCCATCCTGGCGGTTTTTTCTTATCCGGCTGGAGCTGGAGTGGACCTCAAGGATCCGGTGCCGTTTGATCCTGACATCAAGATCGGAAAACTGGATAACGGGCTTACGTACTATATCTGCAGGAACGCTGAGCCGCAGGCCCGCGCCGAACTGAGACTGGTGATCGACGCCGGATCGATACTGGAGGACGAGGACCAGCTCGGGCTCGCTCATTTTGTCGAGCACATGGCCTTCAACGGAACGACACATTTTGCTAAAAACGAGCTTATCGACTATCTCGAATCGATAGGGATGAAATTCGGGAGCGATATCAATGCCTCGACCAGTTTTGATGAGACGGTCTACAAGCTTCATGTGCCGACAGACAGCATCGGCCAGCTCAAGGACGCTTTTCTCGTGCTGGAGGACTGGGCACATGGTATTACATTCGATCAGGAGGAAATCGACAAGGAAAGAGGAGTCATCATCGAGGAATGGCGTGGTCGGCTCGGGGCCCGGAAACGGATAATGTACAGGCATTATCCGGTGCTGTTCAGGGATTCCCGTTACGCTGAGCATCTTCCGATCGGCAAGCTTGAAGTTATCGAGAACGCTTCCGCGGAGACTCTGAAGCGTTTCTACAACGACTGGTACAGGCCGGACCTTATGGCGGTGATGGCGGTCGGTGATTTTGATCCCGAGATGATCGAAGACCTGATCGAGAAGCATTTCTCGAATCTCGAGAAGCGCGTCAGTCCCAGGCCGCGAAAGATATATCCGGTACCAGACCATGACGAGCCCCTTTATTCGATAGTCACTGATCCGGAAGCCACCGGAAACTCGATCAGCATCTTCTACAAGAGTGATCCGGTTAAGATCGAGACTGTCGGCGACTACCGGAGATTCCTTCAGAGGCGGCTGTTCTACATCATGTTCAAGGACAGGCTTATCGAGCTCGGGCGAAATCCCGATCCTCCGTTCCTGAGCGCCGGTGCCGGCAAGAGACAGATCATCAGGTCCAAATCCACCTTCTCGCTCGGGGCCAGCGTTGAGGATAACGGGTTCGACAGGGGCCTGGAGGCGCTCCTGACCGAGGCGGAACGGGTCAGGAGATTCGGCTTCACGCAGCTGGAACTCGATCTGAACAGGAAGAAACTCGAGCGTTTTATCGAGCGGATCTACGACAGAAGGGAAAAGAATCATTCCTGGGTGATCATCAGCCAGTACGTGAGACATTACCTCAAGGGTACTCCGGTGCCGGGCCCGGTCAACGAGAAGATGCTCTACGACGAACTGCTGCCCGGAATAGAGCTCGACGAAGTGAATCAGCTGATAGGCGGGTGGATGAGCGGGGGAAGCCGCGTGATACTCGTCAGCGCCCCCGAAAAGGAGGGACTGGACGTTCCATCGGAAGGGGACATCTCAGCTGTCTTCGCCGCCGTAATAGAGAAAGAGATCACTCCGTACGAGTTCGAGGTCCCCGACGTGCCTCTGCTCGCGGAAAAACCCGAACCGGGCAGCATAGTCAGCGAAAGCCGTCATGATAAGGTCGGTGTTACGGAATGGACACTTTCCAACGGCGTAAGGGTCCTGATGAAACCGACGGATTTCCTGGAGGATGCGTGTAATATGAACGCGTTCAGCCCGGGCGGCCACTCGCTGGTCGGCAACGAAGACTATCTCTCGGCATCATTTGCCGGCGGTCTTGTCAGCGGAAGCGGCGTCGGGCCCTTCAACAAGATGGAATTGCACAGGATGCTCGCCGGCAAGATCGCCGGTGTCCGTCCGTATATCGGCACGCTGACGGAGGGATTCGGATTCAGGGCTGCGGCGAAGGATATTGAGACGGTATTCGAGCTCCTCTATCTCTACGCCACCGAGCCTGTGATCAGTGAAGACGCGTACGAGTCGACTATCGCGAAGGTGAAGGGGAACATCCAGAACGATTCGGCGAGCCCCGAAAAGGCGATGCAGGACACCCTGTCCGTGACTCTTGCCGATTATCATTTCCGCAAGAGGCCTTTCACTGAAGAAATGATAGGAGAGATCGACAAGGACAAGGCTCTCAGTATATACAGGGACCGCTTTGCCGACTTCGGGGATTTTACATTCGTGCTCGTCGGCAATATAGATCCCGATTCTCTCCGTCCCCTTGTGGAAACATACATCGGTGGACTCCCGTCGACGGGCCGCGTCGAGACCTGGCGCGATCTTGAAAAAAATCAGCCCAGGGGTGTCATTAAAAAGACGATACACATGGGGATCGAGCCGAAGAGCAGGGTGACGATAGTTTTCCCGGGTGAATTCGATGAATGGACGAAAGAGACCCGGTACGTCCTGGATTCGACCGCGAAGGCGCTGGGGATCATGCTCCGTGAGGTGATGCGGGAGGATATGGGAGGTACATACGGAGTCTCTGTCTTCTCATACGATTCGCCTCTGCCGAGGCCGAAATATGGTTTTTACATCTCGTTCGGATGCGATCCGGACAGGGTCGATGAGATGGTCGCCGCGGTGTTCGACCAGATCAAGCTCCTGAAGGAAGAAGGTCCCGGCAGCGAAAGGATCTTGAAGATCAAGGAGATCCAGACGCGCACGTGGGAAAAGAGGGTCAGGCTGAACGCGTTCTGGTCAAGGGAGATCCATTACTCCATCTTCTACGGGATAGACCTGGATACGATCCTGGATTATCCCGGTTATGTGAAGGCATTATCCGAAGAGAAGATCAGAGAAACTGCGGTCCGTTATCTGGATTTTGAGAATTATGTTCAGATCGTTCTGATGCCGGAGGAGCAGGTGGAGACGGAGGACGATGGATCATAACTTCGATTATCATGAAGAAAGGGCCGGACTCCGCATCCGGCCCTTTCCATCATCATCTCTGTATATGTTCTATCTCAGGTAGACGATCTTGCGCGACTCTCCGTAGGCGCCCGCGTTCATCCTCATGAAATAGATTCCCGATGCAACCGGCCTCGATGCGTTATCTCTGCCGTTCCAGACGACCTGGTAGCTGCCCGCGGCGCGGTCCCTGTCCTCGAGCGTTCGCACGAGGCGTCCCGCCGTGTCGTAGATCCGGACGCTTACATGCTCCGGGTTCTCGAGCGAGTAGGAGATCGTCGTGTGGCCGTTGAACGGGTTGGGATAGTTCTGGTGCAGCGCCGTCGCGAGCGGCGTCTCCTCGACACCGGTCGTGTATGGGGCGATCGTGAAGATGTCACCGGACTGTCCCGAACCCGTGTTCAATGATGGGTCGTACGCGTCGATGCGTACGAGGCACGAGTCGGATCCCGGATCCTCGATCGGCACGTCCCATGTGTACAGGGAGTCGTTAGGTTCTCCTGAAGCAAGTACGGTCCAGTCGGTCCCGTTGTTCATCGAGTAGTAGATAGTCACTGAGTCGACATCGACGTTATCGGTGGCGATCCACTGTATATCGAACGAATCGCCCGCCGTGAATGTCTCGCCGCCGGCCGGATATACGACGGTGACGACCGGGTCCTCCGTGTCGGCTCCGCTGGCGCAGGCGCCGGCCTCGTTTGAATAACCCCCGGAATACCCCGATGTGTTGACCGCGCATACCTTGTAGTACCAGCAGCCCTCGACAGGGTGGTGATCGAACGAAGTCTCCATGATCCCCACTGTGCCGAGCAGGTGGAGCGCGTCAGTATCGAATCCCGACGCGGTGTCCCCGAATATGGCGAAATAATCACCGCCGGCAGGCAACATCGCGTCCCATGTCACGGAGATAGCTGTATCGCTCACAGCCGTTGCGAGGCAGTTCTGTACGTAATCGGGCTGGAGCCAGAGCGCGTCCGGCCCGCCGAATGCGCCGATGTCTGCCCTCGAACCATCGGGGTCGTTTCCTCCGACGGGGTCGCCCGCGTCGATCGCGGGGGAGTACAGGGCGAGGTGATAATCAGCACCGGGCAGATCGACGTAGAGCGGATCGGTGCTCATGTTCGTCCCGTCGGGGGTTATCCCGGTGACGTCGCCGCCCGGGTTGTTGTACGCGTTGTTATACACGTAGGTGATGCTGTCGGGCGTTGTTGCCTGAAAACCAGTTGGTGTCCCATTTGTGAAATGGTTGTTTTTGATTGTGAGTCCCTGCGAATTGCTCAACATCACGTTGCCGCCGGCGTAGAGGCCGCTGTTGCCGTCGAACGTGTTGTTCTCGATGGTGCCCCAGAGGCTGTCGGCGTAGATGCCGCCGCCGATAACCGTCGAGGTGTTCAACGCTATGAGCGAATTGGCCATGTCAAATGCGGCAGCCTTGTGATAGATGCCCGCGCCTGTGCTAGCCGAGTTGCCCGTGATCACTGCGCGTCCACCGTTGATAGCGGTCCGATCGCACATTATTCCGCCGCCGTTCGACGAACATAAGTTCGAGGAGATCGTGTCGCCGTAGAGCGAGAGCGAACCGAACCACGAGTATATTCCGCCTCCGTTCACGAAGCCGGTGTTCCCGGTGATGACATTGCCGGACATCGTCACCGTTGAGTTGCGGGCGCAGATCCCTCCGCCGTTTTTGGTGCCGGAGAACTCGGCGTGCGGCTGGGCCCCGCTGATCGTATTGTCGGTCACCGTGGCTGTTACCTGGTAGAGGTATATGCCGCCGCCGCTCTGCGCGACGCAGCTGTTGATCGTATTGCCGGTTATCTCGACATTACCGAGGTAGCATGAGATGCCGCCTCCAGCGCTGTACTGTGTGGCGTTTACATACCCGCATGAATTGATGATGTTATCCTTGATAAGCGGTGAAGCGTCGTAGCTGTAAACTCCTCCGCCGTATATCCCGTTGTCGGGCAGGAGAGAGGCCGTTCCCGAACCTCCGGTTATGGTGCATCCTTCGATGCCGCTTCCATCACCGATGACCATGATGAACGACACCGTGCTGCCGTTCGAGTTGATCGTCGATGGATAGACGTCGGGGTCCCGCATTGTGAAGCCGGTGTTCCATCCTCCGAGGAGAAGGACCGGCTTCTGCACGGTCACATTCTCGTTGTAGGTGCCCGACTCGATCATGATCGAGTCGCCGTCGGTCGCCACGTCAAGAGCGTCCTGGATCGACAGTGCCGCCCAGGCGGGAGCGGAATAAGGGAATATATTGCCGCCGGTCGTCGAGACGTACCGGTAAGGGCCACCTTGGATGACGAAGTCGAAATCCGAGATGTCCTCGCCGTCGACTTCGATACCGTACCAGGCTAAGACCTTGATCCTGGAGAGCGAGACGGGAAGTTCGTCGACGGTCCACACGTAAACCGTGTCGGTGCCCGGCAGACCGCTCGCCACCGTGAGGGGATACGTATCGCCGCTGTCCAGACTCAGCAGGATGCTGATCGAATCCGGCTTAACGCTCTGCGTCCACCACTGTATCTCATATTCTTCTCCGGACTGGAGCACCTCACCGCCATTCGGCTGGATCAGTGCGATGTTTGAGGGATCGTTGGAAACGGGCACGATCAGGGGATCGCCCATGATAGTCATCCCATAGTGCCAACAGATTTCTGAGAAGGAATAGGGGGCAATAGCGTTGAACCAGTCGCTGAAGGCCTGCCCTAAAGTCTTTCCCTCTCCAAGAGGCTGGTAAAAGGCCCAGAAATTCAGCATCGAGCCGGTTTTTGTGCTGCCGATCGTGGCCAGCGCGGTGGTACTGGAATTAAAGATATAGGCTCCACCGAGAAAGTCGCTGGAGG
>DAOVNN010000268.1 GCA_030630165.1 Candidatus Krumholzibacteriota bacterium | reverse complement strand
GCCGGTCACGGAGCCTCGTGACCAAACGATAGACCATCACGGTGAGAAGCCCCTCTCCGACCCCGCCGGGCCGCGGGGCGATCTCCATCCATCCTTCTCCGCATGTGTATATTTCAAGTCTCTCGGCGACGTTCCGCAGGCCCACTCCCCGCAAGAAGAGCGAGTCGATCTCGAGCGTTCCCGTCTCGGGGCCATCGTTTTCGACCGTTATCGAGGTGCCGCCACTGACCGGAGCCGACCTTATTGTCACCCTTCCGCCTTCGGTCCTGCAGGCGATACCATGCTTGACGGCATTCTCGACGAGCGGCTGGAGGAGCAACGAGGGCACATGGATGCCGAGGGTCCTTTCGTCGAGATCCTTGACGACCTCGAACCGTTCGTCGCCGAACCTCACCCTCTCGATCGAGAGGTAGTCGTCGAGAAAATCCATCTCGCTGGTCAGTGTATGCGTATCTCCCGTGTCGTCGAGGGATTTCCTGAATATCGACGATAGCCGCCGGGTCATCTCCCTCGCTTTTTCCGCATCGGTCCTGATCAGCGATGTTATCGAGTTGAGTGTATTGAATAGAAAATGAGGATTGATCTGGCTTCTCAGCGTGGTAAGTCTCGCGTGAACGAGCTGCTTCTCCTCCTCACGGTGGATCAGCTCGCCGCGGGCATTGACCGCGAGCTTCAGCGCCATCCCGACCGTATATACCAGCACGGTGAGATCGATCGTGATGAAGAGCCAGTCCCTCGTGGGATATCCGTATATCAGCCCCGCCGTTCCAAACCTCTCGAGGAGCGCGTATCGCAGAAGCGCAAATCCGATGCACAGCACCAGGGGGACGAAGTTCCTGTCGAGAGCTCCGCGAAAAAGTCTTTCGAGGAAATTGTATACGGCGAGAAAGGGGTTGAGGGAATAGCTCCACACAACTCCCCCGCTGCCGAGCCTGGAGTAGATGAATCCCGAAACCAGACCCGCGACAGTGTAAAGCGGGAGTGATACCGTCTCCCCGATCAGGAAGCAGGTCATCCCGATGATAAATCCCGTTCCTGCTCCTACCCATGTCCCGCCGAGCAATCCGGCAAGAATAGCTCCCTCCAGTGAGAGGTCCATCGCCGCCTGCGCCGACATCTTCCTTATAAGTACGCCGGCCGAGAATATGACGGCCAGCAGTACTGTCAGCTTGATCTTTTCCCTGGAAGGAACGGATACCTTGACGAGTATGTCGCCGGTAAAGCGGAATCCGAGAATGAGGCTCGTTATTCCCGCCATGACGGCTAGTCTCAGAAGAAGGTTGATCAGTGCGAGCTGGTCCTGTGTGAAAGCCAGCGGCATCCCTGTCTCCAAATCCGGGCGCAGCGTACCGCGCCCACCCGGGCGCCGTCACATGCGCCGGCGATACATCGAGAGTATAAATTCCTCGTACCTGTCCGCCTCGTAAAGCCCCACGAACCTGTTAATGATAAGGTCCTCTCTCGTGACCACATGGGTTACAGGCAGCTTACTGGGAGTGCCGAACCATCCCGGGTCCCCGCCGGGCAGAAGGATTTCGAATTTCACGTCGTTCGCTTTCATGAAAGCCCGTGCTTTTCCCGCGGTCACATCGGTGATTACGCCGATGACTACCACGTTAGCATGAAACTTCCGATGCACCTCGTTCATGATCGGTATGAGTTTCTTCGAATCGGCACTCCATGTGGTCATGTAATTGACCATCAGGATCTTCCGGCCGTATTCGGATATCTTCTTCTCGCTGCCATCGAGTGTCCTGAAGGTAACGTCGGATACGATTCCCTTCTGCTCTTCTTCCGCAGCCGGCTCGTTCCGGGCAGCGGCACCCTCGGCGGGCTTTTCCCCACCTCCGCCGTCTCCCGAACATGAAAGCATGAGGAAAAGGGCGGCCACGGCCGTGGCCGGCGCGATGATCCTCCTGCTGCATCTCCTCAACAGCATGATCAGCGTTCCTTGATCAGGTGGCTGGCGATCGTGTTCTTCTGTATCTCCTTGGTGCCCTCGTAGATCTCGGCGATCTTCGCGTCCCGGTAGTAGCGCTCTACCTCATACTCGGTCATGTACCCGTACCCGCCGAGGATCTGTATCGCCTCGTCGGCAACCTGCACGGCAGTCCTGGCCGCGACGTACTTCGCCATCGAGGTCAGCTTGGGATCGATCCGTCCCTGGTCGAAGTTCCATGCAGCCTTGTATGTAAGAAGCCTCGCATACTCTATCGCGGTGGCCATATCGGCGAGTTTATGCTGGGTGACCTGGAACTTTGCCAGCACCCTGCCGAACTGCTCGCGCTCGAGAGAATAGTCGATCGCCCTGTCGAAAGCTCCCTGGGCAATACCGAGAGCAGTCGCCGCGATCTCTACCCGGCTCTCATCGAAGAACTCGAGGACCTGGTAGAAGCCCTTGCCGTCCTTGCCGATTATATTACTTTCCGGTACACGGACGTTGTCGAAGATCACTTCGGCGGTCGACGTCATTTTGATGCCCATCTTCGCGCCGACATCCTCGGTCGAGAGTCCCTCGGTCTCCTTTTCGACCAGTATCGTCGCCATGCCCCTGTATGAAGGGTCGACCTTATCGTCGGTCTGGCACAGCACGATATAGAAGTCGGCTATCTGTCCGTTTGTGATGAACATCTTGTTCCCGTTTATCACAAACGAGTCGCCGTCCTTGACGGCCCTCGTGTCCATCCGCGTGATGTCGCTGCCGTGGTTCGCCTCGGTGAAGGCGCCGGCCGATATCATCTTGCCCTTGGCCACCGCGGCGAGATACTTCTGCTTCTGCTCATCGCTGCCGTAACGCATGACTATTTCAGCGGCGAAATCGGAGAGTGCCAGGGCCGTTCCGAGACCGGAATCGCGCCTGCAGAACGCTTCGACGACGAGAACATTCTCCATAACGCCGAGGCCCGAGCCGCCCGCTTCGGCGGGGAAATGCAGCCCGATGAAACCGAGTTCACTGGCTTTCTGCCAGAGCTCTTTCGGAAAAGAGTGCTCCTCTTCATGTTTGAGGGCTAACTCCCTGGTAAATTCACCTTTTGCAAAGCTGGTTGCAGCTTCCTGTATATCCTTCTGGTCGGTGGTCAGCTCGAAATCCATCTCACCCTCCCGATGACCGCTCTGAACGGCTTGAAAAATAACCCGATATCGTATCTTAACCCTTGAAATTGCTACAAGTTCCGGAAGTTTAGCAGATACGAAGGCCCAAAATCAACAGATAGTTAAAGATCCTTCGACGGTATGGAACGGTTTTTGCGAAAATCACCACCGGAGTGTTATATATGAAGGTAATTATCGTAATTTCGGCCGTTTTTCTGGCGGCGGGCCTGCTCGCCCCATGTCTTTATGCCCAGTCCCCGTCCAGGGTCGAGGCCGAGCGTCTCTTTGTCGAGGCGCAGAAGTCCCTCGCCCGGGGTGATGACGTCAAGGCCGAAGACTACCTGATGAAGGCTCTCAAGTACGACAAATCATTCACATCGGCAGTCTGGCAGCTCTCGCAGATCTACGAGAAACGGGGCCAGCTCGAGTATGCACGTGAACTTATTCTCAGGGGGCTCCAGCAGGAACCCGGTGCGACATGGGCACGCGACAAGCTGTCCAGAATGGAAACGAACCTGACCGGCAAGCTCCTCAGGGAGGCCGAGCGCCTCATGAGCAACGGCCGGTACGACGAGGCTATCCCCAAGCTGTCGCTCTATCTCGGAATCAAACCGTACGATCCCGTTCCGCTCGTCCAGATCGCGAGGTGCCACCTTGCCATGGACAATCTGGACTCTGCGAAAGAATATCTCGTGCAGGCTTCTGAGCGCGACCCTTCCAATACAGATGTAATATCGCTCCTCGACGAGATCGAGAGACGTTTTGACAGGGCCGAGGTCGAATCCGCCCTGGGAAGGGCCAGATCCGTCCTCGCCTCATACACCACCGAGACCAGGGGCCAGGCGGAGAAGGCGCTGAGTGATGTACTTGCACTCGATCCTGAAAACAACTGGGCCAGAGAAAAACTGAGGGAGATCACGCTGCTGGAGCAAGAGGAGCAGAAGCTTCTTCCGGCCGGGGAAGTCGTAGCCAAGGGCGTCGCTAAGAGCGTCGAGGCGATAAAGACGCTCGAGAAGCCTACCTCGCGTGTCATCTCGGTCCTGCGGTCGAATGTGCTGATCGTCATACTTGTCGTGATAGCCGGTCTTCTCGGGCTGAACCTTCGACGCAAGACAAAGT
>DAOVNN010000129.1 GCA_030630165.1 Candidatus Krumholzibacteriota bacterium | reverse complement strand
CCTCGATGATGATGAAGTCCCTCGACGAACTGGAGAACGGACGCGTCGAGACGCTTTCGAAACTCGAGGAAGCAAGGCTCGCACTTGCGATGCAGCAGAGCTCGGGAGATATCTCGGATTCCGAGCGTCTCGAATCGGAACTCGCCGGCTTCAGGAAGAATCGGGAGGAACTCGACACGGAGCTTACCTCGAGAAAGGTCAGGCTCGCGTCCCTCCAGGGGACGCTCGACAGGCAGAACGAAGAGCTGCGTGGGCTGGGCGAGATGGAGAAGCAGTTCAGGGCGATTGTAGAACAGAGAAGCGTTGAGATCAGCTCGGCCGGTGAAGAGACAGCGCGGCTCGAGCGTTCGATCGTGGAAGAGAGGGCGGGCGTCAAGACATTCCTCGAAGAGGAGAGCTCTTACGAGAAGGAGATCGGTCTGATGCACGATGTTCTCGAGGAAAAGCGCGAACTGATCGGCGGTATCGAGGGCCGGCTCAAGGAGCGAAAGGCAGAGCGCGAAGCGATCTTCGAAAAGATCAACGACCTGCGGGTGAACCTCTCTTCGGTGGAGACACGGATGAACGATCTTGTAGATCGCGGAAAGGAACTCTACGAGGAGGACCTCGGCCGTTATCTCGAGGGAGTCGAGATCCCGCTGACTGAAGAAGAGAGACTGATAACGAAGGAGATGCTCGACGGGGAGAAGCGCAAGCTCGAAGGCCTCGGGCCGGTCAACCTTGCGGCCGTCGAAGAGTATGAAGAGAAGAACCAGCGCTTCGAGTTCCTCACCGCCCAGAAGGAGGACCTGGTAAATGCCAGGGAGGAGCTCGATGAAGCGATAAGGAAGATAAACAGGCGCGCGAGAAAGATGTTCCTGGAGACCTTCCATGCCGTGAAGTCATATTTCTCCGAGATATTCGAAGTGCTGTTCGAGGGCGGTGACGCCGACCTCCATCTCGGCGAAGGAAGCGATCCGCTTGAGGTGGATATCATAATCAGGGCCAGGCCGAAGGGCAAGCGGGTCCAGGACATCTCCCTGCTCTCGGGAGGTGAGCGTGCATGGACGGCGCTCGCCCTGCTGTTCGCTCTCTACAAGTCGAAGCCGAGCCCATTCTGCATCTTCGACGAGGTAGACGCTCCTCTCGATGACGCGAACATCCAGAGATTCGTGAAAATGCTGAAGAAGTTCTCCGTGGAAACGCAGTTCATCATCATCACACACAACAAGCGCACGATGGAGGTTGCCGACCAGCTCTTCGGAGTGACGATGGAGGAGAAGGGCGTTTCAAGGATCGTCTCGGTCGACCTCACCGAGATCGAGGACCTGCTCGCCAGGCGGAAACCCGCCACGCCGGAGAAGGAGACCGCCCCGGTGCCGGTATCGTCCAACTAGGAGAATCACAGGCTGATGAAACGTATCTTCCAGGGACTGAGGAAGACGAGGGAGCGCTTTCTGCGCCCCCTGCGCGACGCGCTCTCCTCCGGCGAGCTCGACGAGGAAGCGATCGAGGAGGCCGAGGCGATCCTTTATTCCGCCGATCTCGGAGTGGAGGCGACCGAGCGGATCATCGAGAGCATCCGCGAGCGCGGGGAGGGGGATCACATGCAGGCGGTGGCCGATGAGCTCCTCTCGATAATCGACGAGATACCGGCTCCTCCCGTTCCGGAGGGCAGCCCGAGGGTCATCGTGATCATAGGCGTGAACGGCGTCGGCAAGACCTCGACGATCGGCAAGCTCGCCGCGAGATTCAAGGGAGAGGGAAAGAGCGTGATTCTCGCCGCGGGCGATACCTTCCGCGCGGCCGCGATAGACCAGCTCGAACTGTGGGGCGAGAGGACCGGAACTCCGGTCGTCCGTCAGAAGATGGGCTCCGATCCGGCGGCTGTCGCGTTCGACGCGGTGCAGTCTGCAAAGGCGAAGGGAGTCGACATCGTCATCGTCGATACGGCGGGGCGGCTGCACACGAAGGTCAACCTGATGGAGGAGCTGGGCAAGATATTCAGGGTCCTGAGGGACAGGATGGAAGGGATAGCCCTCGAGGCATGGCTGATCCTCGACGCGAACTCGGGGCAGAACTCTCTGCGTCAGGCCGAGGCGTTCACCGAGGGGCTGCCTGTGACCGGCATAGTCCTGACCAAGCTCGACAGCACGGCCAAGGGAGGAGCCATCATCCCGATCCAGCAGAAACTCGGTATCCCGGTGCTGTTTGTCGGTGTCGGTGAGAGCGTCGAAGACCTCGAGCCGTTCGATCACTCCGAATTCGTCTCAGCCCTCATCGGCGGGTGACAGCGGATCCTGCCGGGCCTCCCCCACTCTTGACACAGAGCTGCAACTCGTGTAGATTTATACGAAAAGAGGGGGAGCCGTCAGGCTCCCCCAAATGACAACCTTCGGGGCGGGGTGTGATTCCCCACCGGCGGTAAAAGCCCGCGAATGGGCCGCAAGGTCCACCGATCCGGTGAGATTCCGGGGCCGACAGTAACAGTCTGGATGGGAGAAGGTGGTTTACGATACGAACCCCCTACGGGTGCGCGCCGTGCGTTCCCTCGCTCCTTTTTGTTCCCCGAAAACCTGTTCGACCGGAAGGCGCGTCATTGTGATCGGCGACGACCGTCAGTATATGGAGAAGGCACTCGAGCTCGCGGCTTGCGGCACGGGCCTGACATTTCCCAATCCGCTCGTAGGTGCCGTGATAGTCTCAGGCGGCGAGATCGCCGGAGAGGGATTTCACTCATGCGCCGGGAAGCCGCACGCGGAGATCGAAGCGATCGCTTCGGCGGGAGAGAGGGCAAAAGGCGCGGACCTGTACCTCAATCTCGAGCCCTGCTGTCATCACGGCAGGACGCCGCCCTGTACCGATGCTATCGTCGAAGCGGGGATCGCGCGCGTTGTCTTCGGAATATTCGACCCGGACGAGCGCGTCCGCGGGAAGGGAGCAAGCCAGCTCAGGGAAAACGGCATAGAGGTGGTGACGGGGGTGATGGCGCGTGAGGCCCTGGAACTCAACCTTCCATACGTCCATCGTTTACTGACCGGCGGTCCGTTCGTGCTGCTCAAGCTTGCCGTCACTCTCGACGGAAGGATCACGCTTTCAGGCGAGAAGTACATCACATGCTCCGGCTCGCTCGAATGCGTTCACGGGCTGAGGGCGAAACTCGAGGCCATAGCGGTCGGATCGGGTACGTTCCGGGCGGACTATCCCTCTCTCGACAGGCGCCTCTTCGAACGGCCGCTTGATCCTCCGATCAGGATGGTATTTGATTCCGGCCTGAACTTTCCGTCAGGACATCCCTGGCTTAAAAAGGGTGAACGAGTGATCCTGTACTGTTCCGAAGAAGCCGATGCCGCGAGGATCGAAGAGCTCGAGGAAGCTGGAGCGGAGATCGCCAGGCTGCCTCACGGTGACGGAGGGCTCGATCTCGGCGCGTGGCGACGCGATCTCTCGAGAAGGGGGATCACATCGGTACTCGTCGAGGGGGGAGCGCGTATAGCGACATCGATGATAATGGCCGGCATCCCCGACCGATTGGTCCTGTTTCACGCGCCGCTGATAGCCGGGGCGGGAGAGAAGGGATGGTACGGGGATGAGGAGCCGCCGGCGTTCGGGGAGTTGGACCTTTCATATGTCGAGGTCATCGACGGGGATGTCATGACGGTATACGACAGGAAGCACGTATCGGGATACCTCGAAACGGTCATGAAGGAGGGCGGCGATGTTTACCGGGCTGATTGAAACGACCGGTAAAGTAGTATCAACGCGCCGGACGTCGCGGGGCGGACGGTTCACGATCGCTTCTTCCCTCGAGGGACTCGAGATCGGAGAAAGCGTCTCGGTCAACGGAGCGTGCCAGACTGTGGCTGAGCTCGACGGCGGCGCTTTCTCATGCGACGTCCTTCCTGAGACCCTTCGCGTGACGAACCTCGGACGGCTCAGAGCGGGTTCGGCCGTCAATCTCGAGCGGGCCCTTGCTGCCGACGCGAGGCTGGGCGGCCACATAGTCAACGGGCATGTCGATGGCGTCGGGAGGGTCACCAGGGTCATCCGGGACCCGCTCGGGATCGAGATCGATGCGGGCCGCGAACTGGGAAGGTATATGGTTTCGAAGGGATCAGTAGCTGTAGACGGGATCAGTCTTACGATAGGGCCCGACTCGTCGCAGGGCAGGTTCAGGGTATTTATCATACCGCATACATTTGAGACGACGACCCTCGGGAAGGTCAGACCGGGCAGCAGGGTCAACATAGAAGTGGACATTCTGGCCAAGTACGTGGAGAAGTTCCGGACATCACGAGAGGTGTGAAGTGGTCAAGGATATCAGTACGGTAGAAGAAGCACTTGCGGACATCAAGGCGGGGAAGATGATCGTTGTCGTTGACGATGAGACCCGCGAGAACGAGGGCGACATAATCATGGCCGCCGAGAAGGTCGATGCCGAAGCGGTCAATTTCATCGCGAGACACGCAAGGGGACTGATCTGCGTCGCCCTTACCGGTGGGAGGCTCGATCGGCTCCAGCTCGGGATGATGGTCCAGGAAAATACCGCCAAGATGAGTACACCCTTTACGATCTCCGTCGATGCCGTGCACGGCACAACGACGGGGATATCGGCTTTTGACAGGGCAACGACGATACGCGCGCTCGTCGACGAACGGACAAAACCGGACGATCTCGCCCGCCCTGGACACATCTTTCCCCTGCGGGCCGCCCGTGGAGGCGTACTCAGGAGGGCCGGTCATACCGAGGCGGCGGTCGACCTTTCGAGGATGGCCGGACTCGATCCGGCCGGTGTTCTCTGTGAGATCCTCGCCGAGGACGGCACGATGGCCAGGGGACCGGAGCTCACCGTCTTCGCCAGGCAGTGGGGCCTGAAGATAATAACGGTATACGACCTGATCGAATACAGGCGCAGGAAGGAAAAGCTCGTCAGGCGCGAGGCGGAAACCGACCTGCCGACGAGGTACGGAAATTTCCGGTTGATCGCCTACGAGGGAACGGTAGACGGCTCGGAGAGTATCGCGCTTATAAAGGGGGAGCCCTGGAAGGATGATGCCGCGATGGTGCGTGTGCACTCCCAGTGCCTCACCGGCGACGTCTTCGGTTCGCGGCGCTGCGACTGCGGCGATCAGCTTTCCCGCGCCCTCGAGCAGATATGTGAGGAAGGCTCGGGAGTCTTCCTGTACATCCAGCAGGAGGGGCGTGGGATAGGGCTCGTAAACAAGGTCAGGGCGTACGCCCTCCAGGATGCGGGAAGGGATACCGTCGAGGCGAACGAGGAACTCGGGTTCCCCGCCGACCTTCGCGACTACGGGATAGGGGCCCAGATACTTGCCGATATCGGTCTGCACAAGATCAGGCTGCTGACCAACAATCCGAGAAAAATAATCGGCTTGAAGGCCTACGGACTCGAGGTCGTCGAGAGGTTGCCGATCGAGATCGCGCCTAACCTGAAGAATGTAAAGTATCTTTCGACCAAGAGGGACAAGCTCGGACATCTTTTCGGAGACCTGGAGGAAGAGGTCCGGGAAGATGACGGGAAGAGCCGCGGCTGTAAATGCGAATCCACTGCGAAAGGAGAGAAGGATGGCTGTTGAGAAGGCAGGGAAACTGATAGGGACAGGTATGAAGTTCGCCGTCGTGGCGGGCAGGTTCAACGAACTGGTGACCGAGAGTCTCATCGGAGGCGCCCTCGACTGTCTCGTGCGCCACGGTGTCACGGACGGTGATATCACTCTTTACCGGGTCCCGGGCTCTTTCGAGATCCCGCAGGCGGTCAGTAAGGCAGCAGGAACCGGTGTCGACGCAGTGATATGTATCGGGGCTCTCATCAGGGGCGACACACCTCACTTCGATGTACTGGCGAGCCAGGTAGTCAAGGATATATCCTCGATAGGTGTCGGCACGGGCAAGCCGGTCGCCTTCGGTATAATAACGGCCGACACGCAGGAGCAGGCGCTGGAGCGCGCCGGAAGCAAGGCCGGAAACAAGGGCTGGCAGGCGGCCATGTCCGCCATCGAGATGGTCAGTCTCTGGAAAGAGATCGGAGGCTGATGAGTAGACGCAGAAAGGCACGGGAGATCGCTCTCCAGACCCTGTACGCTGCAGAGGTAGGAGAGTCTGAATGGGAGGAAGCCCTGGCCGATTCGGTCAAACGCAGGGGTTCGTCCGGCGAAGCGTCTGAGTATGCCGGCAGGCTTGTGAGCGGGGTCTCGGATTCGCGCGAACGGCTCGACGGCATGATCTCGTCCAAGCTGGAAAACTGGAAGCTGAAGCGGGTAGCGGTGGTCGACAGGATCATCATGGAGATCGCCCTTTACGAGCTTCTCGAGTGTTCCGAAGTGCCCACGGGGGTGATAATCGACGAGGCTATAGAGATAGCCCATAAGTTCAGTTCGGAAAAGGCCGGATCGTTCGTGAACGGGATCCTCGACAGACTGTCGAGGGAGGTGCGCGGCGGGTGAAACTGTTCGTCTTTTCCGATGTGCACGGGAACCTGAGGGCCCTGGACGCTGTGCTGGCCGCCTACAGGGAGTTCTCCCCGTGCAGGCTGCTCTTTCTCGGAGACGCCGTGGGGTACGGCGCCCACCCGGACGCGTGCCTTGACAGGCTGCTCGCCCTTCCACGATCGCGCATGATCATGGGGAACCATGACTGGGCCGTTCTGGATCCGAACGAGAAGGATAACTTCAACTCAGACGCGTTCGCCGCGATCGACTGGACAGTCAACACCCTGAAGGGGAAGTACAACGATTCCCTCATCAGAAAATTCGATATGACCGTCGAGTGCGACGAGTTTCTCGCCGCCCACGGATCGCCCCTGCACCCCGAGGAATTTCTCTACATATTCTCGATTTTCGACGCCGAACAAGTATTCATGGCATTTGATTTTTTGCTCTGTTTTGTAGGGCACACGCATGTCCCTATGGTGTATACTTATGTAGGCGGTCCGAAGAGTCTCGAGCCGGGCGAACCCTTCGCCCTGGACCCTTCAGACCGCTATATCATTAATCCCGGCAGTGTCGGGCAGCCGAGGGACGGCGATAACCGCGCGTCCTTTATGATATTTGACCCGGATGGGCGGACAGTCACGCTGCACCGGCTCGAGTACGATATAGAAGCCGAGGCGAAGGATATAACAGATGCGGGGCTGCCCGGGAGGTTCGCCGAGCGCCTGTTCGAGGGCCGTTAACGGATCAGAACCCGTAAGGTAAATATTTAGAGATAGTTATGAAGAAGATATCAGAGAAAAAGCACTGGGACGATTTCTGGAACGTATCGGGCGATGCGGTGGAGATCTATGACAACGAGGGCCGCGTGAGCAGGCATTATATGGCTGTGAGGCCGCTTGACGGGCTGAGGGTCCTGGAGGTCGGCGCAGGCACCGGGAGGGACGGGATCTTCATGGCCTCGCAGGGGGCGTCGGTCGTGTCGCTCGACTACAGCATGCCGAGTCTCGGGATGGTCAGGAGCCAGGTCCCCGATGGGGCCGATGTCGACCTCTGCTGCGGCGATGCCTTCTCGCTGCCTTTCCGGGACGGGACATTCGACCTCGTCTTTCACCAGGGCCTGCTCGAACATTTCCGCAATCCCGGGGATATGCTGGCCGAGCATCGCAGGGTCCTGAAAACCGGGGGACACATACTCGTCGACGTCCCGCAGAGATGGCACTACTACACCGCCCTGAAGCACGCGATGATAGCGGTGGGGAAATGGTTCGCCGGCTGGGAGACCGAGTTCTCCCCGCGCGAACTGGAGAAGATGCTTCGCGGGCAGGCGTTCACCGTCATCGGAACATACGGTGAATGGCTCAATCCGCCGATCTGGTACAGGATACTGAGAAAGGGCACGG
>DAOVNN010000320.1 GCA_030630165.1 Candidatus Krumholzibacteriota bacterium | reverse complement strand
TCCTGTCGCCTACCGATATACCACAAATTGTCCTTGGATTCGCTGATAGAATTCATATATTTGCCACACAGCCGGGTTGCGGAAGCATCTGCAGCCCGGTTTTTTTTCAAGTAGAGTGCTTAAAGATCGAGAGAGCAGAGATGAAGATCGCGTATACAGGACTGGACCTTCAAGAGGGCAAGGTGAGATTCGAGGACCCGATCGTCCATTCGCTCACTGCCAAGTTCTCGCCGAAGAAGGTCACGCCATACTACTTCGAGTTCATCGGCAACGATTTCGAAGCGGCCGACATTATCATCGTGGCTCGCGACAGTGTGCTCGACCTCCTGATATATGACATCGAGAAGATGGAGACCCGTCTCGAGCGCAGCGAGGACGAGGAGGAGCGCGCCGCGCTGACCACCGTCATGGCCGGGCTGGAGAACGAGGTTCCTGTCTGTGATATGGATCTCGACGATTCGGCTGCCGTACACATGCGACAGATCGGGCCGCTGAGCCTCAAGCCGGTGCTGATCGTCGATTCCGATTCGGTCGATGTTCAGGAGTTGATTCCCTTCGCACTCGAGAAGTCGGGCAGGATGTTCTTTTATACATCCGGTGTGCAGGAAGTACATGCCTGGCTCATAAGTACGGGATTAGTTGCTCAGGAATGCGCCGGCCAGATCCACTCCGACCTTGCCCGCGGCTTCGTCAAGGCCGAGATAGTCTCGGTCGAAGACATGCTTCAGTGCCACTCGATGTCTGATGCGCGCAAGAAGGGTCTCAGCCGCCTGGTCGACCGCGACTTTGTCATCCCATCCGATACCGTCATCGATATCCGGTTCAATATCTAGATCCCGTGATTCATATCCAGTAGTTATTACCTGTGCGATATCCGCGATGGTATTCGTGAGTGACAGGATATTTACCATCACTGGTGATGGTAAATATCTGACCACCAATAAGATAGATCACTTTCGTGAATACCTCGTTATCCGAAGTATTGCCGCAGAGAACCCGGTTCACTCCCGGCGTCGGGAGTGAATTCGTCATAGTACACATTGTCAAAACTGATCCCACCGGTTCGGGTCTCTCCCGCTTTATCACGGTGCTCCCGGCAAAGCATAGAACGTTGACATCTGCCGGTGTTTGCGTGTTCAATATGTATATCAGGAAGCTCGCCGGACTTTTCGGACCACTCGATGAAAGGACGGGGTATGAAACGGGTACTCGCAGTTACTCTTGCGATGGTGTTCGTGCTTTCAGCTCTCTCTTCAGGCAGCGCTCTGGCCCAGCCGAAAGGCGCGGTCCAGCTGGGCGCCGGTATGGCGACGGTGAGCGGGTCTATGATCATGGAAATCTCCTGGGATGTCGTTACGCTTCATGCGGCGGGGATGTTCTTCCCCTCACCCGCAGTGGCCCTGATCGTCGACTTCTCATTCGGGCTTCCGCATGACTACAAGATGGATACCGGTTCCGATCCCATGAAATTTACTATGGAATCGACCTATCTCGATATCATGGCGGGCGCATGCAAACACTTCGCCGACGGTGGATTTCTCTATGCCAGCGCCGGACTCGCTATAGGCTGGTCAGGCTTGGAAATCTCGGATAGCGAAGCGGAGTATGAGATCGACACCGGAATAGGGTTTGTCGTAGGAGCCGGTGCTCAGATCCCGATCAAAGACACATTCAGTGGTTTTGCCGGTATCAGGCAGCGTTATATCTCTACAGAATTCGGCAGTGACGAGACAAGCCTGGACCTGAATGCGGGCGGATTCGAGATGGTGGCTGGTATTGCCTTCACGTTCGGCGACCAGTAGAACGGGCAGCGGTCCTCGCGGAGGGAAAGTAGCCTGGACATGGTAAGCAAGATCATAATAACGGTACTGGTCATCGTGATCGTTGCGCTGGTCATCAAGCTCGTGATGGACAACAGGAAAGGAGAGAGTGAGGCGGACTATTCGCTCCCTCCTCCTGAGACTCTCGACGCGCATGATGTGGCTGCGTTCATTGATAGCGAGGCCACGACGTTCCGGGTGCGGACGACGTGCGACGTCCTGCCCGGCGGATACTCGGCTGCCATGAGTCCGCTTCTTGTCGACTGGAACAAGTCGGACGTCTCGCCCGGCGGCGAGATCCTGCTTATCAACATCAACCACGGCGGCAATCCAGTCTCGGGCGTGACCGAGCTGCGCTCGGCAGTCATCAGGCCGGACAAGGTCATAAAGGTCCAGTTCATCATGGTCCCTCTCGGAGGACCGGAGGCGATCGCCCACTCAATGATCAGGTTCATCTTCGAGGATGGTGGGGCCGAATTCTCAGGAAGCGACAGGGGAGTGGCCGGCAAGTCCGAAAAGCTCGAGGACCTTATGATCTCGTGGGAAGCCTGGCGCGCGCCCGGCGTCGACTACAAGATGATGAAAGGAATGGATCCCGAGACCTACGAACTCAGCTGCCGCGCCTACTCCGGGCCGCAGCGTTTTCTCGAGGACGCCCTGATGAACCGCGACTGGAACATGTACGAGCTGAAACTTCCCGGAGGTAAGGACGGTTACATCGAACTCCTCAAGGTGGCTCTCGCCCTCGGTGACGGAGCCTCGCGCTACTCGATCGTCTGGATGATCGAGGATGCCGAGCAAAAATTGCAGGAAAAGGGGCTCGACTCCGATCCGGAGCAGTCTGCCGCGGCCGGCGTCTGGCGGGCTCTCAAGGAAAGAGCCGGTGCGTCGAGTGCTCCTGACGACGATCCGCGCGCCGACATGACCGGCAGGACGGGGTACCAGTCGCTGATCAGGTCATGCGCGACGATGGCCCTTTACTGCGTCGATCTGACCGTGGCAAGGCTGATCGAAGCGGGCTATCCAGCCGACGGGGCGCGGCCGACGCAGAAGCCCGAGATGGTCGAGGAGCCGGCATGGATGGTCGAGCTGGGCAGCGCCGATATCGCCGGTATCCTGATGCGGACCCCGAAGGCCCTGGCATATGCGCGGAGTAATCCGACGATCATCCCGGGAAATATCCCCAAGGCGCTCGAGGAAGCGGGCCTTCTCGTGATGGAAGACGGCGAGCCGTGGAGCAAGCGCTACTCGATGCAGGGGGATACTCCCTGGGGCCACAGGTGGCAGCTGCTTATCAGATAGCGGCCCCGGTCGCTCAGTCCATTTATTATTATTTCTTTCTCGCCTCTATATATGCGGAACGCACATATCGTTCGGCTCCCAGGTCCGAGAACCAGCTCTTGATCATCTCCATGCTCTCTTTCTTGATCTGTATGGAGATATCGCTGAACCCTGCGCCGGCGAGCATATTTTCGATCTCCGGCACAAGTATCGCTCCGGCGATGCATCCGGAATATGCCTCCGCATCGCTTCTGATATTATCGGGCATCTCCTCTATCGCGACAATGTCCGAGACGGCCAGCCGCCCGCC
>DAOVNN010000257.1 GCA_030630165.1 Candidatus Krumholzibacteriota bacterium | reverse complement strand
GATATCCGGAAGCAGGAATTCCGCAAGACGATGCGCGGACTCGACTCCGACGAGGTCTTCGCGTTTCTCGGCACTGTCGCCGACGAATACGAAGCGGTACTCTCGGATAACAAGAGACTGAGGGAGCATATCGTCCAGCTCGAGGATCGCGTCAAGGAGTTCAAGAGCATGGAGACGAACCTTCGCAACACCCTTATGACGGCCGAGAAGATCACGGCCGAGGCGAAGGAGAACGCCCGCAAGGAGGCGGACCTGATCGTTCGCGGCGCCGAGGTCGATGCTACCAGGTCGGCCGAAGCGATCCGGGCCCATACCCAGCAGCTCCGCAGGGAGATCCTCGAGCTCAAGAAACACAAGGATAACTATGTCACCAGGCTGAGGACCCTCTTGGACAGCCACAGGAACGTCATCGATGGATTCGAGGAGGACTTCGCCGAGGTAGACATAGAGATAGAAGCCATCGGAAAGAAGGTGGAGAAGGACATCCAGACGCCCCCGCCCGCTTCCCGCATGAGCCGTGAGAGGATAGAGGAAGACTTCGCGCACGAAGAGCCCGAAGACAAGGTCACCTGGGGGGATGACCAGCCGAGAAAGGACGTCGAGAGGCCGACGGTACCGAGGCCCGGAGAGTGGGAGCAGCAGAACCCTGAGAAGCGGGGAGCGGCTCCTGAAGACGTCCAGTCCAGGCAGGACGAGAAGGCGGAGCAGGAGGAAGAGACGGCCTCCTCTCCCCAGCTCGATTTCGGGCCGGCCGGTGTTATCTCTGAAGAGGATGCGATCTCCGCTGCGACAGCGGCTGCGAGCAGATCCGACGAAGAGATAACAGAGGAAGAGCTCGAAGGTGAGGCCCTTGCGAGGGACGTTGTCGCTCACAGTATAGAGGAGCGGATGTACCCCGAATCTCATATTAAAGGTGACGCACAGGCCGCGCCAGTCGTACCGCAGCAGACGGCGCCCGGCGCCGGAGCCCCGGTCGCGCAGGCCGGACAGGCCCCTTCGGCGGATATGCCCGCTGCCTCTCAGCAGCCCGGGATACCTGCGTCAGCGACGGCCGTTCAGTCCGAGCCGGCTGCACCGGCTGCTTCCGACGACTGGAAATCATACGAGGTAAAGGAATCGAAGCATGACTGGAGCAGCTACGAGGTGCCGCGTCAGGAGGCGCCGGCAGCTACGCAGCCCGCCCCTCAGCAGACGAAACAGCCTGCTGCCAACAAGGCTCCAACCGATAACGAGGTCGAGGAAGCCCTGTCCGGACTGACCGAGATGGGCTCCGAGCAGCCGAAGCAGGCCGCTCCGAAGGCGGAGACTCCTGCGGCAGAGGCGGCCCCTGCTCAGGCGCAGCAGCCTGACGCGGATAATGCGGAAAAATCTGAAGAGGACTCTGAAGAGAGTCAGAAATGGTCGATGGAAGAGTTGAGGAAGAACCTTACAAACATGGACAGGGACAGCTGACCCTGAATGAAGCAGATAGAGTCGAAGCAGGACGGGAGGGCTGGACCCGTATCCGGAATCCAACCCTCTTCGCGTAAGGATGAGATCGTCGGCTGGAACGAGGCGGGAGAGCTTCGCGTCAGGCTCGCCGCCCCGCCCGTCGAGGGAGCTGCCAATAAGCGCATCCCCGTCTTTCTCGCCAGGCAGCTCGGCCTGAAGAAACGCGACATCGTCATCGAGTCGGGCGAGAGGTCGAGAAGCAAACTCCTCTCGGCTCCCGTCTCAGCCAGAGCGAAACTCGAGGAACTCCCCGACGCCTGACCTGTAATTCCTGACAGAATAACTGATAAACTTGTTGCGGTTCGCCGCCTTTGCCTGTATAAGATTTCTGTCCCGCAAGGGGGGAAATCAACGAAAGGGGAGGCGATGTCGGAGCTCTACAGCCAGATCAGGGAGAGCGCGAGGTATATAAGAAAACTGGCCGATGTGAGGCCCTCATTCGGCATCGTGCTGGGCAGCGGACTGGGCGGCCTTGCGAAAAGAATAAAGGTAAAGGCAGCCATACCTTACGGAGACATCCCCAACTTCCCCGTATCGACGGTAAGCGGCCTGCATGCGGGCAATCTCATCCTCGGCGAACTCTCCGGCCGCAAGGTTGTCGCGATGGAGGGAAGGGTCCACTACTACGAAGGTTACACGATGAAGCAGGTGACCTTCCCCGTCCGTGTGATGAAGGCCCTCGGGGCGAAGTCGCTGATACTCACCTCGGCAGTCGGAGCGATGAATCCGCTGCTGCCGAAGGGCTCGATCGTGGCGGTCACCGATCACATCAACATGATGGGGGACAATCCCCTGATCGGCCCGAACGACGAGAGACTCGGCCCCCGCTTCCCCGACATGAGCGAGCCGTATAATCGCCGGTACATATCGATTCTGGAGAAGGCCGCCCTCGACCTGAAGATACCTCTGAAAAAGGGCGTCCTGGCGGCGCTTGCGGGCCCCTGCCTCGAGACCGCCGCCGAGTACAGGTTCCTCAGGCGGATAGGTGCTGATATAGTCGGGATGTCGATGGTCCCGGAGAACATTGCCGCCGTCCATGCGGGGATGAAAACCATTGGAATATCGATTGTTACGGATGAAGCGCTCCCCGACTGTCTCAAGCCGGTCAATATCCGCGAGATAGTGGCCACGGCCAGGAAAGGCGAGAAGGTGCTCCAGGGGCTGGTAATGGAGTTTCTGAGGAGGGTCTAGTCCTTGACAGAAGGGCGTTAGTACATTATAAGATATTGTCCTTATTCGGAGAACACCAGATATGACAGACAACAGAGAAGACGCTAAGAGATACGCCGCGATCCCGCCGCAGCGCGAGGCGCTTGTGGCCGAGGCAGAGGTTCTCAGGCACTGGGACGATAACGATATCTTCAAGCGCAGCATAGACGAGCGGCCCGAGGAAAAGAGCTTCGTCTTCTTCGAGGGCCCTCCCACGGCAAACGGCCGCCCCGGAGTCCACCACGCGATGGCGAGGACGATCAAGGACCTGGTCTGCAGATACAGGACGATGAAGGGGGAGCGCGTCGTGCGCAAGGCCGGCTGGGATACCCACGGTCTCCCCGTCGAGATAGAAGTGGAGAAGATCCTCGGGCTGGACGGCAAGGACCAGATCGAGAAGTACGGCGTCGACAAGTTCAACAAGCAGTGCTATAAGAGCGTCTTCAAGTACCTCGACGAGTGGCACGACTTCACCCGGAAGCTCGGTTACTGGCTCGACCTCGACAACCCGTACGTCACATGCACGAACGAGTATATCGAGTCGGTCTGGTGGATCCTCAAGCAGTTCTGGGATCAGGACATGCTCTACGAGGGCCACAAGATCATCCCTTACTGCGTGAGGTGCGGTACTTCGCTCTCCAGCCACGAGGTGTCGCAGGGATACAAGGATGTCGCGGATCCATCGATCTTCATCAAGCTGAAGTTAAATGAAGAGGATGCATACTTCCTCGTCTGGACGACGACCCCCTGGACGCTGATATCCAATGTCGCGCTGGCTGTCGGCCCCGAATACGATTATGCGCGTGTCAGCCACAATGGCGACACGCTGATACTAGCCAAAGAGCTTCTCAGCGTGCTCGACGGCGAATATGAACTCCTCGGAACTGTCAAGGGGCACGAGCTGGTCGGAAAGACGTACGAGCCCTGCTTCCCCTGGTTCTCCGGCGAGGAGAACGGCTTCCGTGTCATAGCCGCCGAGTTCGTCACCCTGAATGACGGCACGGGGATCGTTCACATGGCGCCGGCATTTGGAGAGGACGATTACATCGCTGGGAAGAAAGAGGGCCTGCCCTTCATCCAGCCGGTCGATGCCGAGGGAAAGTTCACTCCCGAAGTCACGAAATGGGCCGGGAGGTTCATCAAGGATGCCGACCCTGAGATCATCGAGGACCTGCGCGAGCGTGGAATACTCTACCGGGCCGGAACGCACGAGCATTCATACCCGTTCTGCTGGCGCTGCGACTCGCCGCTTATCTATTACGCGAGACGCTCGTGGTACATCAGGACGACCGCATTCAAGGACCTGATGATCGAAGAGAACAAGAAGGTCCATTGGTACCCGCCCGAGGTGGGCGAGAACAGATTTGCCCGATGGCTCGAGGGGAACGTCGACTGGGCGCTGAGCCGCGAACGATACTGGGGTACTCCGCTCAATATCTGGACGTGCGACTCCTGTGAGGAGAAGTACTGCATCGGCGACTTGACCGAGCTGAAATCTATCAGCGAGCAATTCCCGGAGGACTACGACCTGCACAAGCCATTCATCGACGACCTTGACGTCGGCTGCCCCGAGTGCGGCGGCAAGATGACGAGGGTCCCCGAGGTGATCGACTGCTGGTTCGACTCGGGCGCGATGCCGTTCGCGCAGCACCACTACCCGATGGAGAACATGGATGTCTTCAAGCGGCAGTACCCCGCCGAGTTCATCAGCGAGGGCGTTGACCAGTCGAGGGGCTGGTTC
>DAOVNN010000132.1 GCA_030630165.1 Candidatus Krumholzibacteriota bacterium | reverse complement strand
GGGTATTCGAGGAGAAGGTCCTCTCCTTCAGGCACTACGCGAGATGGATGAGGGACCAGGATATACTCGGCGCCGCAGAGGGAGAATCGCCCGCGATCGACGAGGGCGAGAACGCGGTCCGCATGATAACGATCCACAAGGCGAAGGGACTCCAGTTCCCGGTCGTCATCCTCGTTAATCTCATCCAGGCAATGCGCGGGGCCGACAGTTTCATCCCGCGACCGGGAAAGATGCCGGCAATAAGATTGTCGGGACGCAGGACGAGCGATTACCACGATGCGTCGATTCGCGAGGAGAGCATGAACGCTGCCGAGACGATAAGGATGCTCTACGTTGCGGCGACGAGAGCGGGCGACATGCTCGTCATTCCCAGGTCCCCCGGGGTGACCCGCGGACGGCCGAAACTTTACAGCTATCTCGAGGAAGCGCTGGTCGACACCGATGTAATAAGGCTCAAGGATCTTCCGGGACTGCCGTCCGGTGAGGGGCCATTTACCGTCATGCCGAAGATCACGCCCGAAAATACAGCCGCCGGCAAAGAGGCGAGGACAAAGTGGGCCGCCGCGAGAAAGGAACTCCTGGAGAGTTCCCCGCCGGGGCCGGTCGGCGTAAGTCCGTCGGGGCTGGAGCAGTACGAAATCCGGGCGGGCGAGTTCAGCGGCACGAGCAGGGATGAGGCCCTTCTCTTCGGGACCGCCTTTCACCGGATGATGGAACTGGCGCTGCAGGGGCACCGTCCCGCCGGGATAGAGATCGCGGCCATGATGGCAGCTGAAGAGAGTCAGGCACCCTGGATGAGGGATGAACTCTTCACCCTGGGGTCAAAGGCTCTCCAGTCTGAGTTGATGAAGGAGGCGGTGTCGGCGCAAAGGTTGATGGCCGAACCTCCGTTCAATCTTCCGCTTGATGGGGGGATGCTCGATGGGAGGCTGGACCTCCTGTTCGAGAAGGACGGTTCCTGGACCGTGGTCGATTTCAAGACTGACGATATCAGCCCCGCTGACATCCCCGCCCGCCTCGAGGCGTACAGGCCGCAGGGGGCCGCCTACGCATGGGCGCTCGATCGACTGGGAATATCTCCTGTCAGCAGGGTGGTATTCTATTTCGTACGGCCCGACGTCGAGATGTCGATCGAGGCAGGGCCCGGATTCCTCGCGGAAGGTGAAAAGCTCGTCACGTCTGCTGTTGCTGCTGCTCTTCCTTCTCTTTCCTGAGCCTGTCGGCGATGATCTTCGCCGCTTTCCTGCCCGAGAGAAGCATCCCGCCGAATATCGGTCCCATGCGGTACGAACCGAATGACGCGTTTGCGCACATGCCGGCCACGTATACGTTGGGGAATATCTCTTTCGTGTTCTCGATGGTGGTCTGCTCGGCCCTGTCCGCCCAGAGGGATCTCTCACCCTCTACCTTTCCGCTCGGTGTGAGCAGCCGTGCGTCGACCTTCCGTTCTATGACGCGTACTACCTCGGCGGGGTGTCCGGTCGAATCTATGATGAACCTGCTGTCGACAGTAAGGGGATCGACGTGGAGGCCGGCCATCTCGACGGCGGTCCAGTTGATTACGACTCCCACGGCCTTGTTCTCCTTGAGGATGATGTCTTCGACGCTGACGAGGTTGAAGATCTTCGCTCCGTTCTTGCAGGCGCGGGCCCCGAGCGAGCAGACCGTCTCGATCGAATCGGCGGTGTAGTACCCCTTCTTGAACGGCTTTGTGTTTATCCCGAACTCATCGAGGATCTCCTTGCCTTCATCCTGCACGACGATCTCGTTCATCATCATGCCGCCGCCCCACATGCCGCCGCCGATGCTCAGCTTGCGTTCGAAGAGGCATGTCTTCCAGCCGCCCCGGGCCAGGTCGGCAGCCGCTACGAGACCGGCGGGACCGGCGCCGACTATCGCTACATCGCAGCTTATCGCATCGAGAAGTTTATCAGTATAACTCTTTATAATTGCTTCTGTTATGGTTCTTTCGCTGAGCGGCATCGCAAGGTCCTCCCGGCTATGGTCTTTTGATGAAGACGCGGACAGTTCTGCCTGCCCGCGGTGTTACGATAATCCACTTGTAATCGACAGCCAGCGGAGGGTCAAGCAGTCTTTCATCCACTCGCGTACCGACTTATGTTATTATTACTTTCGACAGGTACTTGCATGACCCGCACGGCAGAGAGGCCGGATAATGGACCGGAAAGAGACTGAACGGCTGAAAAAGATAATCGGCGGACTCGATCACGCAAATGACGCGATCGCTCTCTTCGATTCCGAAAAAAGATTCATCTATTGCAACGGGGCCTGGAAGTCGCTGCACCGCCTCGATTCCGATATCGATTACACCGGTCAGAAGGAATCGGTGATCGACAGCCCCGAGCTGCGTCCCATGATTGATGACATCAAGGACGACATCGGGCCGGGTTACCGGTTTGTAACGAGGAAGACCATCGAAGTAGAGGGAACGAAGAGAGTGTTCCAGATCTCGATCAATTCCATCGAGGGCGGCGGCCCTCCCGTAGTCCTCGTGATGTTCAGGGATGTGACAGACCTCGAGAATGCACGCGACGATCTCAAAAAATATCGCGACAGGCTCGAAGAGGTCGTAAAGGTGAGGACTTCGGAGCTCGAGGATACGAACGAGATGCTGGCCGGACAGATAAGCGAGCGGCTCGATGCTGAGAGATCGCTGCGTGAGAGCGAAAAGTACGTGAAGACACTCTTCAAGGCCCTGCATGTCCCGACATATATATTCAGAGCCCGGGACGGCGCCCTCATTCTCCAGGACTATAACGACGCTGCCATCGAGATAACAAAGGGGCATGCGATCGATGATATCGGCAAGTCCGTTGGTGAATTGTTCGATGACAGGCCTCAGATCATCGAGGACTTCGAAAAATGCTTTTCCAGGAGAGAGACGATCGAAGTCGAGAGAGAATACGATAACAAGGCGATCGGGGAGATATGGAACCTTTCGGTAAAGTACGTATTCGTTCCGCCCGATACGGTGATGGTCCATACGGAGAACATCACGGAGAGAGTAACCACTGCGAGGGAGCTCAAGAAGCACCGCGACCGTCTCCAGGAGCTCGTGAGGGAGAGAACGGCGGAACTGGAAGATGTCAACAAGCAGCTGAGAGACGAGATGACGGGAAGGGAAAAGGCCCAGGAAGCGCTGATCGAATCGGAACAGAAATACCGCATGATATCGGAGATGACCTCGGATTATACATTCGTCGCCGAGCTCCTTCCCGACGGTTCTCTGCGCAGGGAATGGATGGCCGGCGCCTTCGAGAAGATAACGGGCTATTCGAGAAAAGAGCTCGCCGGGATGCTCAATGAGTTCAGTGTCGTCCACCCCGAGGACCTCCCGGTACTCATGGAAGTCCTTTCCCACCTGAAGACGCAGGAGCCGATCGAGCCGCTCCAATTCAGGATGATCTCGAAATCGGGCGATCCCGTATGGGTAGAGGCGATGGCCAAACCGCTGGCGCCTTCCGAGGATGGATACCCGAGGGGTATGATCGCGGTAAAGGATATCAACGACCGGAAAACGGCCGAGATAGGGCTCGCGAGGCGAAACAGGGAGCTCGCCGCGGTCAACAGGATACGGGACATATTCGACACGGAGACGGAAGGTTCGAAGATCCTGGAAGAAGTGCTCGATGCGATGCTCGAGAACAGTGAAGCGTTGCTGGCAGGCGTCGCACTGGTCGATGAAAAGTCCCGTGAGATAGTTCTGTTGGCGACGAGGAATGTGCCAGAGGAACTTTCCGGGAAATATATGCATACGTCGATCGGCGAAACAACCATGGCCAGGATAATCGAAGAAGGCAAGGTCATCGTGCTCGAAGAGGCCGGAGGACATCCCCGGGACAGGGTGGATGAGATAAGACGCCTCGGAGTACTGCAGACGGTCATGTTCCCGGTAAGCGTAAGGAACAGGCCCAAAGCCATCTATATGATCGGTTACGGGAAGGAGCGTGACCTCAAGCCCGAAAAGATGCGTTATTTCGAGATCGTAAGAAGCCAGGTCGCCCTGCAATTCGAAAGGCGCGAACTGCTGTCAGACAGAAAATGGCACGAGCGGAAGCTCAAGGAGCTCACGATGAGTCTTATCGGCCTTCTCGAGCAGGAGAGGAACCAGATGGCCCTGCAGCTCCACGACGAGCTGGGACAGGACCTCGTTGCTATAAACGCGGAGATTCTTTTTCTTGAAACCGAGGTTGAATCCTGCGAGAATAAGCCCAAGGAGACTCTTGCCAAGATCAAAGGGCAACTGAAAGAGCTTACACAGAGCGTTCGAAAGATGTCGTACTCGATCCATCCGGCAGTACTGGAGGATCTGGGGCTCCGCCCCGCGCTGCGATCTTACATCGATAAGTTCATCGAGAGCGACAGTCTCCACGTCGAACTCGTGATCACCGGGTTCGATGGCAAACTGATCGGGGACGAGGCGCTCACGATGTACCGCGTCGCACAGGAAGCGCTCACGAATGTAGTCAAGCATGCCGGAGCGAAGAATGTAACGGTGAGGATCATCCGCGGTTATCCTGACCTGATCATGGTGGTCGAGGATGACGGCAGGGGGTTTTCCCCCAGAGGAAAAGAATCGAGAGGGAAAGGACTCGGCATTATAAATATGCGTGAACGGCTCGAGGGAATGGGAGGCGGGTTCAGGATAATTTCCGCCCCGGGCAAAGGGACAAGGATACGCGCATCAATACCGATGGAGGAGCATGATGAAAAATAAAGTAAGGGTACTGTTTGCCGAGGACCACACGATGTTCAGGCAGGGCATCAGGAGGCTTGTAGAGGAGGAATCCATCGAGGTCGTCGGCGAAGTCGACAACGGACAGGACGCCATATCACGTGCGATCGAGCTCTCGCCCGATGTTGTTATCATGGATATCAGCATGCCGATAATGCGCGGTATAGAGGCGACGACCCGCATCAAGAAGGACGTTCCCGGCACGAAGGTGATAATCCTGACGATACACAACGAGGAGAACTACCTCTTCGGGGCGCTCGACGCGGGCGCTGATGGATACGTGGTCAAGGGAGAGGACGTGAGTATCCTTCTCAAGGCTATCGAGACAGTCATGGACGGGGAGTTCTATCTCAGTTCCGAGGTGCCGAGCGACGCGCTTGAAAAATACGAGAAGCACAAGAAGTCGGGGAAGGCGAAAGACGAGTTCAGCAGGCTGACCAACAGGGAGAGGGAGATCCTCCAGTTGATCGCCGAGGGATACACGAGCAAGATAATAGGGGAGAAAAAGTTCATCAGCGTCAAGACGGTGGAGAACCATCGCGCTAATATCATGAACAAACTCGACATACACGAGACGGCGGGGCTGGTCCGTTACGCGATCCAGATAGGCCTCGTAGATCTCGAGCTCGAGCGGTGATCCGTCTCGAGAAGCCTGTGAAAATAGGTCAAAATCCCTATAGTAATATTTGCCGGTTTTCGTTATGATTAATTAGTCAACAGATATGGGCAAAAGGCATTCGGGTAGAAAAAAACAACGGAAAATACAGACATCAGCGGACGACAGGGTTTTTTACGTACCCGGCACTACGACAACTCGGAGGTCGTGTAAGGAAAAGAGATAAACAAATATCGTTTGGTTTTGCCGTCTGGATATAACGGGAGTTTTTTCCTTCCTACCACAAAAACCCCATCTCTTCCCCTAGGAGATGAGCCGCTTATCGGGAGAGGACTTCCACCTGATTCGTCAGGTTCGACCAGCAACGCTCCGGTGAGAGTCCCTTAGGATCGCTTTACACTTCCATGGAGCTAAGGTCGTTTTCAGACGGCATTTTTTTATGTTCAATACCGTCCTTCCGCATCGAGGCTCAGGGCGAGCGATATCTCATCCCGTTTCTATATCTCTTCTGATCACCGACCTCTCTCTTGCCACATCGGCTGCAGTTGTATTAATATCTCTTTCCAGCAACCTGAAATAACGATCGATCTGCCGGCATTACTGTCACATGGAGGGGTTCATGAGCTGGACGGAGAGAAGGAACTGGATCTACAGTGAGATCGCCGATGCGTTTGCCTCGAGGACCGGGATAAGCAGTAAAGATTTCCTCAAAGTATACGTAGAAGCGGAAAAACCGCCACCGATAAGCGATTTTGAGGCGCAGTACATCCCCGACAGCGAGACGCTCAAAAACATCCTCGAAGCTCTAGGTGAATCTGCCGGGGTGGGGGGGAAGACTGTCGCCCACTACGACAGGCGCGAGAGCTTTGTCCAGTTTGCCGAGCATCTCCTTCGCGCCGGCGCTGCCGGGAAGGGAGATGAGTCATGAGAAAGACCACCATCTGCGCTCTAATGGCAGCGGGACTGCTCGCTGCCGTGCGCGTCTCGGCCGGACCCGGTTTCACGGGCGAGTGCGCCGTCTTCTTCGAGAGGGGACATTACTGGGTCGAGCTGGGACTCTCCTCGGCCGCGGACACATTCGAATCGAGTGAGCTCAGTCGGCGCGATTTCGTCATCACGGACGGCGCCACTGGTCAATCGTTCAATCCATCGAGGGTCGAGATCGTATCGGGGGGTGAGAGCGGCAGGTTCGTCGTCCTCTCCTCGGGAAAGCTCAAGGGGAAAAGGTGCTACCGGGTCTTATACGGAAGGGGCGCATCGGCGAAGGAGTTCGGACCGGTATGCGATCCGGCGGGTAAGGAGCCGTCGCCCGTCGATGGCGGGGCTGCAGAGTTCTTTCGCGATCATGTCGCTCCGGCCTTCTCCGCGTACGGCGAGGAGTACAGGTTCAACAGACTGTCGGTCGGATACGACTTTACATCTTCGAGAGGATCGACCGATATTGCCGTCGAGCCGGTCTTCGGGCGGGGACGGTTCTCCGTCATCCCGTTCTTCACACATGATGGGACCACATATACGAGCGGGAGCGTTGAGAGGACCACATCGAGACTGAGGACGGGGATCGACGCGGTGGTGCGGGGATGGACAGGGCCGGTGCGGCTGAGCTTCGAGGGGGGATACACGTACGACCGCGAGTCGCCCTACTACGGATCGATACGTACCGCCTCTTCGGCGAGAGGTGCCGGGACCGTCCGGCTCGACAACCTCTTCGACCGCATCAACAGGCACGCGGTGAGCGTCTTCAAGGGGATCGACGTCGGGGCGGGATACGCCTGGTACGACTCTACCGAGGCAGGAGGGAAGCTCCCGGATGGAGGCCCGCTGCTCATCGCGAGGATCACCTGGACCCTCGCGGCGAGCCTGCAGCTCTCGTACGGTATGGAAGCATGCTATCCCGGCAGCGAAGAGTGGCAGTACTGGCACCGCGCGAGGGTGAGGCTCCTGCTCAGGAACGCGCTGGCGAAGCCCAGGGGCCGCTCTTACCATCCCGATCTCGAGCTGGCGGTCGACTGGGGGCGCAGACTCCCATTCTTCGAAAGGGAAGAGAGGATACTGCTGGGATTCACCTTCGACCTGTATCCGTGGTAACCGGGTATACAGGCATTAATTATGCTTTAGAAGCCGGAATGGAGATAATAACGCTTGACGTTATTAACGTGCTGCGTTAATATAATGACATGATCAGGTCCTTAAGGGATAGAGACACCGAAAGGGTTTTTCAGCGGATAAGGATCCGGAAGCTGCCGCTCAGCCTGCAGAGGGTCGCACTACGAAAACTCATCATGATTGATGCGGCGGCGGCAATCGAGGATCTGAGGATTCCCCCCGGTAACAGGCTGGAGAAGCTGTTCGGGGACAGAAAAGGACAGTACAGTATCCGCATCAATGATCAGTGGAGG